>CAZBKX010000504.1:0-1875 GCA_964492535.1 uncultured Rhodoferax sp.
GTGCAGAGCCATTGCAGCGCCGCCAATCAGCACGTATTCAACATCAAAGTCCGCCAAAGCCTGCACCAGGCTAAGTAAATCTGATTGATTCGGCTGCCTGCTGGCAGTCATGGCTGGAGTCCAGCATGGATGGGCATTTGCAGAGCCTGCTGGATCTCACGGTTTTCATCGAATTGGTTTTTTTCTTCCCAAGTGGCGTAGCTCCTGGCCGCAGCGGGGGCCGGTGGCCGACCTGCCGATATCAACGACGCACTGTCTTGCAGCCTCCCCCACACGTCCTGCAACCATTGCCAGCGCTGCACCGGGCTCATGGCCTGCACGCGCAACGCCTCTTGTAATTCGCGTTCTGCCTGGTAGTCAGACATCTCCTGCAGGGTTTCAAAACTGTGCGACATGGTGGGATTCAAAGGAGTGGATAAAACGAGAAATTATTGTAGTCATGCCCGCCAGACTGTGGCGTCATGAACCTGCGCTTGTTGCGCCCGCCCGAGGGCCTCCAGGGTTTGCAACAGCGTTAGTGTCAGGTCTTTGTTGTTTTTGACAGCGGGTGCGGTGGTTGTGTTGGTTGTGTGGGTTTGCGAGTCAAGCGGGTTGGCGTGCGCCAGCGCCGTGGCGGGCATTGCCGGGGGCTTCATACTGTCAAAGGCACAGAAATCGGCCCCCGACAATGCCCGCCCCGACGCTTCGCTGGAGCGTTTGGGGTGGTGCTTGCAGGCAACAGGCCCAAGACCCGTTTGCGGTGCGTGTCGATTTGCTCGGCAAGGGTGCTGATTTTTTGGCGGAGTTCGGGAGGGAGGCCGGTGTCGTCGTCGGGGAAGGGGAAGGTGTCGAAGCAGGTGGATTTGACGTATACCGGGTCGTTGCCCACACCCAGGAAACTTCCCGCAGCCAGCGACCACAAGCCATGGACCTGGCTGAACAAGACGCCATGGTGAAAGGCCTCGCTCCAGGCGATAGCGACCAGTTTGTTGTCGGGGAGGATGCTGGCATCCAGAAACTGGAACAGCCGATGTTTGGCGGTTTCGACGGTGGCGATGTAGCGGGCAAGATTGGCGAGTTGTTTGCGCAGTTTTGGGTTGGTCTCTCCAAATAGCCACCAATTTTCGCGGCGACTGGCCCGGTTGTTTTGGTCACGTTCGGGCTTCACCCGCTCCAAAATCCACTGATAGGCGGCCGGACACTGGGCGCGTAGTTCGTCGGCGCTGAGCTCAAAAAGCGTCGATCACCTTGGCGCCGCGCGGTGCATCGCTCAGATCGCGGCCATTGCGGCAGTCTTTGAGAATGGCAGGGTTGCCCATTGCTGCAGCTTCTTCAGCAGTCAAAATAAAGCCCGCGCCAAATAGCTGCACGCCCCGGTTGCTGAGGTTGGCGGTAAGCGCCTTCGCATCCGCATATTTGGGGTCAGAGCCCGATTTCGTTGGAGGTTTCGTACTCCGGTGTGGTGGCTGTCCTGAATCGGGGTAAAGTAGAGACCAGGCGTGTGCCTGTCCTCCCTCATCAAACCGTGCATGCGATTTTCCCGCACACGGCTTTCCGATGCTTACGGCCTTCCCTATACAGATACGAGGTCGGCAACCGCAATATATTCACGAGGCTACTTCTAGGTTCACTTATCGTTACGGCCTGCATCTTTGTCGTTTAGAAACTCACGACCCCCGATCACTCGGGCGCCGCTTCTTCGTACTACCAAGGCGCATGGACAACTCCTTGGACGGGACTTGAACCCGCTAGCTAAATTGCTCTTGCTGCGAACGTAGAGTAGAGAACAGGCGTTCGCCTGTCCTCCCTCATCAAACCGTGCATGCGATTTTCCCGCACACGGCTTTCCGATGCTCTTCACATCGAGGCATGCGCCTTCTTCCAACCCGCCACCGT
>CAZBKX010000505.1:0-1707 GCA_964492535.1 uncultured Rhodoferax sp.
CGTGAGCAAGAGGCCGTCAGCAGGGATGTGGAATACACCCAGCAGCGGCTGCGGTTGCGACTACTGGAACGCCAGGAGCAACTGATGCGGATCGCTCGGGAGCTCTCCAACCGGGAGCTTGATGCCGATGACTTTCAAAGCCGGGCCGAAGGCATCGTCAACCAATACCCCGAACTACAGGCCCTGACCTGGATCGATGACCGCAGGCGGATCAAAGCCAGCTTTGGGGCCGCAAACCTGCCGGCCAACCAACTTAGAGTGATTGGCAGTACCTTGACCAACGGAGAAACCGAAAGTGCCTACCGGCTGGCCCGGGAAATGCAACAACCCGTTTACACCCAAAACACGGCCGCTCCCGACACGCAGGCCATGCTGCAACTGCACATTCCCTTGAGCGACCGAGCACGAGCCAGTGGCGTTCTGCTGGCAGAGTACTCCGTGGATGCGGTTTACCGGTACGGGGTGCCCAGCGATGTATCCGCGCGCTATGCGGTGTCTTTTCATGCGGCAGATGGAACCTTGCTGGCTGGCACGCCCCTGCCCTTGCGCAATCGGGCAACCCATTTTTTGCCTTGGACCAGCAACACCCAGGCTTACGAAGTACCGGTGTCCCCTGTGGGCAATGGGTTGCTGATCCGGGGCCAGGCTTATCGCACCTCGCTGGGCCTGATTGGCAATGGTCTCTTTTGGCTGGTGACGGTTCTGAGCATGATGACCGCCTGGATGTTGATTGCCAACTGGAGGCACACCCGAAGGCGTCTGCAGGCGCAGCAGGCTTTGGTGTCGGAGACCAATTTTCGTCGCGCCATGGAGAACTCCATGCTCACCGGCATGCGGGCCATGGACATGCAGGGCCGCATCACGTATGTGAATGTTGCTTTTTGCCAGATGACGGGCTGGGGTGAATCAGACCTTGTGGGCCGCACTGCGCCATTCCCGTACTGGCCCGAAGAAGACCACGACACGCTGGCCTACAGGTTGGCCGAGGAACTTGCGGGGAAAACCCTGCCGGGTGGCATTCAGGTACGCGTCAAACGCCGTGATGGAGGGCTTTTTGATGCGCGGCTCTATGTGTCGCCGTTGATCGATGCCCGCAATATCCAGACTGGGTGGATGACCTCCATGACCGACATCACCGAGCCCAACCGGGTTCGGGAGCAGTTGTCGGCCTCCCATGGGCGTTTTACGACGGTGCTGGAAGCACTGGACGCTTCGATCTCTGTCGCGCCGCTGGGGAGCGACGAGTTGCTGTTTGCCAACAAGCTTTATCGCTTGTGGTTTGGAACTTTGGCGGGCGGCCACCTGCAAATGGTGGCTGAAGCGGGAGTGCCGGCGACACAAACCACCGACGATGGCCTGGACGATGTCGACGGTTTTGCCGGCATGCCCACCACGCTATTGCCAGACAACGAGGCTGAGAGTGCGGAAATTTACCTCGACACCTTGAACATGTGGCTGGAGGTGCGAACGCGCTACCTCAGCTGGGTCGATGGCAGGCTGGCCCAGATGGTTATCGCCACCGACATCACGGCAAGGCGTCTGGCCGAGGAGCAATCCGCCATGCAGACTGAACGGGCACAAAACGCAAGCCGCCTGATCACCATGGGTGAAATGGCCTCCAGCGTGGCGCATGAGCTGAATCAACCGCTGACCGCGATCAACAACTACTGCAACGGTATGGTGTCCCGTATCAAAAGCAAGCAGATC
>CAZBKX010000506.1:0-7629 GCA_964492535.1 uncultured Rhodoferax sp.
CTTCGGGCCCAGCTGGGGCTCATCGGCCTCCGCGGGCGCTGGCTTGGTCGCCTGGGCTGACTGGGTGGGCGCGGACGGAAAACTGTATGCACCTCAAACGCCGATGATCAACGACATCATGGCGATCCAGGCCATTTACGGCGTGGAAACAACTACCCGCACCGGTGACACGACCTATGGCTTCAACTGCAACATCACAGGCACTGCAGCCGAGTTGTACAACTTTGCCGCCAACAACAACCCGGTCATGGCGTTGTTCGACTCTGGTGGCAATGACACTCTGGATCTGAGTGGCTGGAGCACCCCCAGCACCATCAGCCTGGTAGCGGGCAGTTTTTCATCATGCAACAGCATGACCAATAACATCTCCATTGCGTATACCTGCAACATCGAAAATGCTATTGGTGGAGCGGGTGCAGACCAAATCGTTGGGAACGACCTGAATAATTTGCTCGATGGTGGCGCCGGAAATGACACGCTCAATGGTGGAAAGGGCGATGATATTTTGATCGCCGGTGCCGGCAATGACACGCTCCATGGCGGTGATGGAAATGACCAGGTCAATTTCTCTGGAGCCTTCTCCAGCTACACCTACAACTACAACGCCGCGCTTCAGAGCTGGACCTTCAATAGCGTCAGCAGCGGAATGGACTTGATCACCGGCGTGGAGCTGTTCAGCTTCACTGACGGTATCAAAACGGGTAACCAGATTTTGGGCATCACGGCGCCACCGAGCATGCCTCTGGTGTCGATCAGCGCCAATTCAGTCAGCTTGTTCGAGGGCAACAGTGGCAGCACGGCCTTCAACTTCACCGTCAAGCTCGACAAAGCCAGTACCACTGCCCAAACCGTCAATTGGACAGTCGCAGGCTCCGGTGCCTCGGCGGCAGCTGCCAATGACTTCACCAGCGCCTTGAGCGGCACAGCAACCATTGCTGCAGGCCAAACCAGCGCTACCATTCAGGTCCTGGTGGCGGGTGACACAGTGGTCGAAGCACACGAAACTTTCACGGTGACGCTGTCCAGCCCCAGCACGGGTCTCAAGTTGGGCACTGCCAGCGCCACGGCCACGATCACCAATGACGATGTGGCCCCAGTAGTTCCTGTGGTGTCGATCAGCGCCAATTCACTCAGCCTGGCCGAGGGCAACAGTGGCAGCACGGCCTTCAACTTCACCGTCAAGCTCGACAAAGCCAGTACCACCGCCCAGACCGTCAAGTGGGCCGTGGCAGGCTCAGGCACCTCGGCGGCAGCAGCCAATGACTTCACCAGCGCCTTGAGCGGCACAGCAACCATTGCTGCAGGTCAAACCAGCGCTACCATTCAGGTCCTGGTGGCGGGTGACACAGTGGTCGAAGCAAACGAAACTTTCACGGTGACGCTGTCCAGCCCCAGTACAGGTCTCAAGTTGGGCACTGCCAGCGCCTCGGCCACGATCACCAATGACGATGTAGCCGTGCCCCTGGATGACTACGCGGCAAGCACGTCTACCACTGGTGTGGTGTCGGTCAATGGTGTTTCCTCCAAGGGATCCATCGAGAAAATAGACGACTGCGACTTGTTCAAGGTGACGCTCACGGCAGGTACCAGCTACTCATTTGACCTTGTTCGCACAGGCGGTTCGCTTAACCCTTACTTGGAACTTTACAGCGGTGGTCTGGCTTTCGTTGCAGCCAATGACAACGCGAACAGCGCGACAAACGATTCAAAAATTGTCTACACCGCGCCTGTCACTGGCACCTATTACCTGGCAGCATGGGACCTTGCCTCAGGCACGGGTACCTATTCATTGACCGCCAAAGTGGTGACCTCACTGGACCTGACTGGTGATGCCAACGGCAACTTGCTGACCGGGGCCGGGTACGATGACATCCTGTCAGGCTTGGCGGGTAACGATGTGCTTATTGGCAATGCGGGTTCGGACATCCTGGACGGCGGCATTGGAATGGACTACATGGAGGGCGGTTTGGGTAACGACATTTACACCGTCGACAACACCCTGGATATGGTCGTGGAAACCAGCTCGGCAGGAGGCACTGACTGGGTTAAAGCCTCGGTGTCTCATGCACTGGGCGCCAATACCGAGAACCTCACGCTGACTGGCACCGCTGCGATCAATGGGACGGGTAACACACTTGCAAATGTGATTGAGGGGAACGCAGCTGCCAACGTGCTGAGCGGCGGGGCCGGCAATGATGTCTTGATGGGTGGCGGTGGCAATGACACGTTGGTCGGAGGCTCGGGTTCGGATTCTTTCGTTTTCAAAGTGGCTCCCAATGCCAGCAGCAACCTGGAGACGGTCATCGACTTTCAATCTGGTCTGGACAAGATTCAACTCAGTCGCAGCGTGTTCACCGCTTTGGGCACAGCATCCGCTACCCTGACCCAAGGGCAGTTCTGGTCGGGTGCTGGTGTGGTTACAGGGCATGACGCGGATGATCGTGTTCTTTACAACACCACCACAGGTGCCTTGTATTACGATGCCGACGGCAGCGGTAGTGTTGCTGCAGTGCAGATTGCCCTGATCGGCACTTCAACTCATGCAGCAGTTTTGTTCACGGATTTCCAGGTAATTATTTGAAACCGACCTGCTTCGTAGTGAGGTGCATAAGGCCTCAAAATTGGAGTCCATGGGAGACGCGTGATGGGGTCGCCATGACCTTGGTCTCCCAAGTTTCTATGTTGAGGTCCATCGCCGGCCAGGAATTCTCAGTCTGTGGCTAAAAAAAATGACCGGGTGAGTGAAACCCCTGCCACCCAGCTGCTCAAAGCCAACAAGGTGATGTTCACCGAGCACCCCTATGAGTACTTGGCGCATGGCGGCGCGCAGCACAGCGCCGAGGTGCTGGGCTTTGACCCCTTCACCGTGGTCAAGACGCTCATCATGCAAGATCAGGACGCCAAGCCGCTGGTGGTGCTGATGCACGGTAACCGCAAGGTGTCCACAAAAAATTTGGCGCGCCAGATCGGGGCCAAGTCGGTGGAGCCCTGTCAGCCCGAGGTAGCCAACCGGCACAGCGGGTATCTGGTGGGCGGTACCTCGCCTTTTGGCTTGCGCCGGAGCATGCCCATCTTTGTGGAGAGCTCGATTCTTGACCTGCCGGGCATCCTGATCAACGGCGGTCGCCGGGGTTATTTGGTGGGCATCGATCCCCAGGTGTGCGTGACGCTGCTGGACGCCCAACCGGTGCAGTGCGCCTTGGAGGATGGACACTGAACGCCCCTGGCCTCCCGGCGAGCGAAACGGCTGGCGCAGGCTGGCAAAATACGTTCTGTATGCCCCGACTCTCGGGCGCAGCAGGAGATGTTCTTGGAATCCACCCCGTCGTACTTACCTTATGTCGCCACCTTGTTTGGCTACCTGATTGGCTCGCTCTCTTTTGCCGTTATCGTGAGCCGGGTCATGGGCCTGAGCGACCCGCGCACCTTTGGCAGTAAGAACCCCGGCGCCACCAACGTACTGCGTTCGGGCAGTAAAGGCGCGGCCATTGCCACGCTGCTGCTCGATGCCGCCAAGGGCTGGTTGCCGGTGATGCTGGTCAAGTGGTTCGGCCAGCCCTACGGCCTGGAAGAAGGCACCATGGCCCTGGTTGGGTTGGCCGCGTTTCTTGGGCACCTGTACCCGGTATTTTTCAAGTTTGTGGGTGGCAAGGGCGTGGCTACAGCGCTGGGCGTGTTGCTGGGGATCAGCTGGATTTTGGGCCTGGCCGCAGCGGCCACCTGGTTGATCATGGCTTACTTCTTCCGGTACTCTTCGTTGGCCTCCATCACGGCGGCGCTTATTGCTCCGGTGTACTACGTCTTTGGCGACGGCACGGCCTGGTTCATGCATAAGGGTGTTCTGGTGGGGGTGTCCGCCATGTCTTTGCTGCTGATTTACCGCCATGCCGAGAATCTGGGACGCTTGGCCAAGGGCACCGAGTCGCGTCTGGGCAAAAAGGCCAGCGCCCACCCGGCACTGCACAAGAACGAACCCAAGCACGCCCATGACAACAAGCCCCACCACAAACGCAAGCACTGAAAGCGCACCATGAACTATTGTGTGCTTGACAACGATGTGCTCGACCCCGAAGTAGCCCCGCTCTACACCAGCTATGGAGCAATGTTTGAACGCCTGCTCCGGGGTGCCGGTGCCGAGGGCACTTTTGAAATATTCAACACCACCCTTGGGCACTACCCCGCGTCGTTTGACGACTTTGATGCGGTGCTGTTGACAGGTAGCCAGGCCGACGCCTTCTCGCAGGAGCCTTGGGTGCTTGCGTTGCGCGCCCAGGTGGAGCAACTGCTGCAGGCGCGGAAAACCTTGATCGGTATTTGCTTTGGCCACCAGCTGATTGCCCTGTGCCTGGGTGCCCGGGTAGGGCGTGCGCCGCAAGGGTGGGGCGTGGGGCGCCTGACCTACCAATGGCATGCGCCGGAGCTGGCGGCAGGGCGCACCGAGTTGTCGTTGTTGGCGAGCCATCAGGATCAGGTGTTTGACTTGCCTCCAGGTGCCAAGTTGCTGGCCAGCAGCGAGTTTTGCCCGGTGGCGGCCTTTTCCGTAGATCAGCACGTGTTTTGTGTTCAGCCCCACCCCGAGTTCGTGGAAGACTACAACGCCTACTTGTTGGGGAAAAGGCGTGAGGTTCTGGGAGAAACCGTCTACAACACGGGTATCAGCAGCCTGGCCCTGGACCATGACGGCTTGGTGGTCGCCCGCTTGATGCGGGCCTTCATGGAAGGCGATTTTTAATAAAATAAGCTTCTGGCCGGCGTGATGTAACGGTTTTATGGATAAAAAGTAGAGCGCTCAAGGGTGCTGTGCCGCGTAGGCGCCCATTTGCAGAATGAGATAGTGATTCAGTCGCTCCCGCACGGCCGATGGCGGCAAGGCTGATTTGATGCCCGGGCTGGCGTTGGCCGTGCGATGCAGGCGCGGCGGGTTCAGCAGTACCCCGGCTTCATTGATCACAATGGCCACAAAAGGGCGGTTGGGCTGGGTACTGCGGCGCATCACCACGGCCACCTGTCCATCGTCAAGCCGCACATAAGTTCCAGGCGGGCACTGGCCCACCACCCCCACCAACACCAGGCCCACCTCGTCCACGATTTCCGCTGTCCGACCGAGGATGGATCGCGCAGAATCCGTGGCGCTGCGGCCTTCGCGTGATTTGCGCGGACTGATCATGGCAGCGTATCGGTCCACCACCCTCAGAATGCGGGCAAGACGTTGTTCAGCCGGGATTAGACGCAAGCTGCCGTTGCCGGTGCTGCCGGCGTGGTGGAGAGCGATGGTTTCAAGCCACAGCCGGTCGATTACACGCAGGCTGCCCAGCAACCGCACGCCCTCGTCGGCGTGATCCCGAATAGCGGCTTGTTGCTCGGCGGAGGGTTTCTCCAACTGGCCCGCCATCTGGTCCTGCAGCTGGGTCATGGCGATGTTCATGGTCAGCGCGGCGTGTACCAGGCTGTCGCGTTCACCTTGGGGGAGTTTCAACTCCAGAGCGATCAAATGGCACAGCACGGCGCTCACCAGGGAGTGGGAGGCGCTGTAGCCCACTGGCGAGTTGGATGCCAGTTGAAAAAGCAGATACAGGCCCATGTCGGTGTCGCGCTTGAGCAGATCGGTCATCCAGCGGTCGTACTGCCAGACCCGGGGCACAAATTCCTGAACGCTGACCGGGCTACCCAAAATAATCCCCAGACCCGACTCCAGGTCCGCCCACAGGCCGAGCAAGTCCTCGTATTCGTTCTCTGTCTGGATGGTCACGCTGGCACCCCGGGCATTCGACTAATCACGGAAATTGTCAAAGGTCAGCGGGAAATCGGTGACGTCTTTTTTGATCAAGGCCATGGCGGCCTGGAGGTCATCCCGCTTGGCGCCGGTGATCCGAACTTTTTCGTCCTGGATGGCAGCCTGGACTTTCATTTTGCTGTCTTTGATGAGGCGCTGGATTTTTTTGGCCAGTTCGGCCTCAATGCCGTTGCGCACCTTGATCACGCGTTTGACCTTGTCACCGCCCATTTTCTGGACGTCGCCCATATCCAGAAAGCGCACGTCCACGCTGCGTTTGGTGAGCTTGTTGCGCAGGATGTCCTCGATTTGGGTGAGCTGGAATTCAGCATCACCGATCACGATAATCTCCTTGTCCTTGAGTTCAATCGAGGCGGGCGTGCCCTTGAAGTCAAACCGAGTGGTGATTTCCTTGGTGGTGTTTTCAATGGCGTGTTTCACGTCCACCATGTTGGCGTCGCAGACGGTATCAAAAGAGGGCATGGCGTGGGTTCCAAAAAAAGGGGAGGGAGGCTAATGAGAGAATGACAGGCATGTTAGTCGAGAAAAACGCTCCCCTTCAGTCCTGCAACACCTTCCATATTGTGGCCCGTGCGCACTCGCTGGTGCGCATCGCCAGTCAGGCCGATGTGCAAACCCTCCTGGCCAGTGCCGAATGGGGGCCTGCGCCCAAATTTGTGCTGGGCGGTGGCAGCAATATTGTCCTCACGGGCGATGTCAAGCCTTTGGTCCTGAAGGTGGAAATCAAGGGGCGGCGGGTGGTGCGAGAAACCGCCCGGACCACCATTGTGGAGGCCGGTGCGGGCGAGAATTGGCATGACTTTGTCACCTGGACGCTGCAGCAAGGCTACCCGGGCCTGGAGAACATGGCGCTTATTCCTGGAACGGTGGGCGCCTCACCCGTGCAAAACGTGGGAGCCTATGGCGTGGAGTTGCAGGACCGGTTTGAGTCGCTCGACGCCATTGACCTGGAGACCGGCCAGATTTTCACGCTAAATGCTGCGCAGTGCGGCTTTGGCTACCGGAATTCGGTGTTCAAGCACGTATCCCAGCCCGGGGAGAGCACGCAGCGGGTGGGGCTGGCCGGCAGGGCGCTGATCATACATGTGCGGTTCTCACTGCCCAAACCCTGGACGCCCGTACTGGGATATGCCGATCTGGAGCGAAAAATGGCGGAGTCGGGCACCAGTCAACCCACCGCGCTGCAAATTTACCAGTGGGTGTGTGAGATTCGCCGTGCCAAGTTGCCGGACCCCGACGTCATTGGCAATGCAGGCAGTTTTTTCAAGAACCCCACTGTCTCACCCGAGCAGTGCTCCGACATCATTGCGCGCGATCCCAAAATTGTCTATTACCACCTGCCCGATGGCTCGGTCAAGCTCGCTGCGGGCTGGTTGATTGATGCCTGCGGCTGGCGCGGCAAGTCGGTGGGCCAGGCAGGGGTGTATGAAAAACAGGCGCTGGTGCTGGTCAACCGGGGCGGCGCCACGGGCGGCGAGGTGATGACGCTCGCTGGCGCCATCCAGACCAGCGTATACGAGCGCTTTGGCATCCGCCTGGAGCCCGAACCCACGGTGGTCTGAATTAACCGAAATGGCAGATGTAATGGTAGGGCTCGCTCACGCGGATTTCGAAAGACGAGTTGCCCGCCACGTTGAACCTCTCGCCAGGGCCAGAAGTCAGCCAAGTATCCGTGCCCGCCAGTTTGTAGTCGCAACGGCCCGCCACGCACTCCATGATTTCAGGTGCCCCGGTGTTGAAGGTCAGGGTGGCTGGCAGCACGACGCCCACTGATTTTTTGGTGCCGTCCGGGAAGGTGATGCCATGGCTGACGCACTTGCCATCAAAGTAAACGC
>CAZBKX010000507.1:0-1818 GCA_964492535.1 uncultured Rhodoferax sp.
ATGCGCCCAATGTAACTTCATGCTTCTATTCTCAGCCAAAAGCCGGGGTGCGCCAGACAATTGACTTGATAAGTCCTTACACTTCGCGCCTGACTTATTTTTCTTTATCGAGCCTGGCTGGAGTTCCACATGAAATTTCGCTTTCCCATTGTCATCATTGACGAAGACTACCGTTCCGAGAACACCTCGGGCCTGGGTATCAGAGCGCTTGCCCAAGCCATTGAAACCGAAGGGTTCGAAGTTCTGGGGGTCACCAGCTACGGCGATTTAAGTCAATTTGCCCAGCAACAGAGCCGGGCCAGTGCATTTATTTTGTCCATTGATGACGAAGAGTTTTCACCTGGTCCTGATTTGGACCCCGTGGTGGTGAATTTACGGCACTTCATTGAAGAGGTTCGGCGCAAGAACCTGGACGTCCCGATTTACGTGTACGGTGAGACCAAAACCTCGCATCACCTGCCCAACGATATTTTGCGCGAGTTACATGGATTCATCCACATGTTTGAGGATACGCCCGAATTCGTGGCCCGCCACATCATTCGCGAGGCCAAGAGCTATCTGGAAGGGGTGCAGCCACCATTTTTCAAAGCCCTGCTGGACTATGCCGAAAATGGATCGTATTCGTGGCATTGTCCAGGACATTCGGGCGGCGTTGCATTCCTGAAAAGCCCGGTAGGGCAGATGTACCACCAGTTTTATGGTGAAAACATGCTGCGGGCCGATGTCTGCAATGCGGTGGAGGAGTTGGGCCAGTTACTGGATCACGACGGCGCCATTGGCAAGAGCGAGCGCAACGCTGCGCGAATTTTCAATGCCGACCATTGCTTTTTTGTGACCAATGGCACCAGTACGAGCAACAAAATGGTTTGGCATCACACGGTAGCGCCCAATGACGTGGTGGTGGTAGACCGCAATTGCCATAAATCCATTTTGCACGCCATCATCATGACCGGGGCGATCCCCGTCTTCTTGAAGCCCACCCGCAATCACTTCGGCATCATCGGGCCGATTCCGAAAAGTGAGTTTGAACCCGCGGCCATCAAGGCCAAAATCATGGCGAATCCGCTGATTCGTGAGCATCTGCAGGGTGTAAATGTCAATGAGATCAAGCCTCGTGTTTTGACCCTGACCCAGTCGACCTACGACGGTGTTTTGTACAACACTGAAACCGTGAAAGGCATGCTCGATGGGTATGTGGAGAACATCCACTTTGATGAAGCCTGGCTGCCTCACGCGGCATTTCATCCGTTTTATGGCAGCTACCACGCCATGGGCAAAAAGCGGGCGCGGCCCAAGCACGCCATGGTTTATGCCACGCAGTCGATTCACAAGTTGTTGGCCGGTATCAGCCAGGCTAGCCACGTGTTGGTGCAGGACTCGCAAACGGTCAAGCTTGACAAGCACTTGTTCAATGAGGCCTACCTCATGCACACCAGTACCAGCCCGCAATACAGCATCATTGCCAGCTGCGACGTGGCGGCGGCCATGATGGAGCCGCCCGGCGGCACTGCGCTGGTGGAAGAGAGCATTGCCGAAGCGCTTGATTTCCGGCGGGCCATGCGCAAGATTGACGAAGAATATGGCACCGACTGGTGGTTTAAGGTCTGGGGGCCGGACAAACTTGTGGATCAAGGCATTGGCCGTGCCGATGACTGGGTTATCAAGGGCGAATCCGCCAAGGCGAAGGCCGGTGCGTTGGGCGCTGCCGCGAAGAAGCCCGAGGAAGAAGGCTGGGAAGAAGCTGGGGGAACGACCGGCAAGACCGAAGAGAAGAAGAAACCCGCGCCCTCGCCGGAAGATGACGGCTGGGAGTAGTGG
>CAZBKX010000508.1:0-1776 GCA_964492535.1 uncultured Rhodoferax sp.
GCTGCGGTAGATGCCGGGCACCCCGTGCTCGGCCAGCCAGCCGCCCCAGGTGCTGTTGGCCAGGATCATGGCCTCGCTGACGATCAGGTCCAGCGGCGCGCCGCGCCGGCGCGTCGTGATGCTCACCGCCTCCTGGCCGCCGGGCTCGGTCTCGTCGTCGTCGCGCTCGAGGCGGAAGTTGTAGTCGGGCCGGTTGAAGAGCTCGGGCTTGCCGCGCACCACTTCACGCCGCGCCTTCAGCGCACCCGCCAGGCGGAAGCAGAACGCCAGTTCGGCCGCAAACGGGTATTCGGCCACGGCGTCGCCGGTGAGCGAGGCCTCGGTCACCACCTCGTCGAGCTGGTCGTGGCGCAGGTTGACGGCGATCGGCACGCGTTCGATGCGCGTTTCGGTGGCGCGCACTTCCAGCGTGGCCTCGTCCAGGGTCACGTACAGGCTGATCGCCGGGCAGTCGCGGCCTTCGATCAGGGTGTAGGCCTGGACCACGGCGTCGGGCAGCATCGTGATCTTCCAGCCCGGCATGTAGACGGTGGAGAGGCGGTCGCGCGCCACCTGGTCCAGCGCGGAGTCGGGCGCGATGGCCAGGCCCGGGGCGGCGATGTGGATGCCCAGGATCACCGTGCCCTGGCCGATGCCGGTGACCGACAGCGCGTCGTCGATCTCGGTGGTGGCCGAGTCGTCGATGGAAAAGGCCTGCACCGGCGCCAGCGGCAGGGCGTCCTTGACCTCGGGCGCGGCCAGCCCGGCCGCGAAAGCGTGGCCCTTGGGGAATTGCTCGAACAGGAAACGCCGCCAGTGGAACTGGTAGGCGCTGTCGATGGCGCCGGCTTCCTTCAGCAGGTCCAGCGGTGCACGCTGCGAGCGTTTGGCCGCCTCGACCACCGCCTTGTACTCGGGCGCATTTTTGTCGGGCTTGAAGAGGATGCGGTAGAGCTGCTCGCGCACCGGGGCCGGGCAGCCACCCTGCACCAGCTCGGTGGCCCAGGACTCGATCTGCGCCGCGAGTTGCTTCTTGCGCTCGATGCCCAGCAGCGCGGCCTTGACGGTTTCCTCCGGCGCCTTCCTGAACTGGCCCTTGCCCAGGCGCCGGAAATAGTGCGGCGCGTCGAACAGCCGCAGCAGCGCCGCGGCCTGCTTGTCGGGACCGGCCGCGGCGTCGAAATACTCGCGCGCCAGCTCGGCGAAGCCGAATTCGGCCTCGGGGGCGAATTCCCAGGCCAGCTCGAGGTCGATCTCGGCCGCCAGCGCCTGGGCCTGCGCCATCAGTTCGGCGGGGGCGGGCTTGTCGAAGCGCAGCATCACGTTGGCCGCCTTGACCTTGACGCGCTTGCCGGAATCCAGTTCCACCTGCACCGAGCTGTCGGTCTCGGACATCAGCCGGCCGGCGTGGAATTTGCCGGCGTCATCGAACAATGCATACATCGGCGGGATTGTCGCCGTTCGGCGCGCCCACCCGACGGCCCCGGCCGCCTGGGCCTGCGCCGACGTCGCCACGCGGGCGCAACGGTCGCGTGCAGCGCTTGCCTTTCAGGGGTACAGCTGCAGGAAGCTCAGGATGTGGGGCAGGTGCTCGTCGAAATCCGACAGCGCGTGGTCGCCGCCTTCGAGCAGGCGCAGCTGCGCGCCGGCGTAGCGCGCCGTCATCTCGCGCCAGTCGAGCACCTCGTCGCCCTTGGCGATGACGGCGAAGAGGCGTTCGGGGTGCGTGATCGCGGGCACCGCCAGCTGCCGCAGTTCAGCGATGGACTCGGGGCGGAAGAAGAAGTGTTCTTCGGG
>CAZBKX010000509.1:0-4388 GCA_964492535.1 uncultured Rhodoferax sp.
GTACCCGGCCGTGCCCATGACGATCCAGCGTGTGGCCAATGTCGAGCGCGCCCAGATGCTCATCGAGAGCCCCAACCGGGCCGCGCTGCAGCGCTTTTTAACCGCCTGGCAAGAGGTCTTGCAGGCCACCCGCCAGCAGCCGGAGGCCCGCGGGCTGATCCGCTGGGCCATTGATGTTGATCCGTTGACTATTTAATTTTGATAGCATCCAAGGCATAAAAAACGCCGGCTAGCGGGCTATTTAGCCACTATTTTGCACGCACTCGCCCTGTTGGCCATAAGGCTGGGCCGAAACGCCACTGGCAAAATGATCTCCAGCAACCTGCACAAGGACGCACCATGAAACCAACACACCCCTTGTCTGAAAAGGCATTGGAGTCTTTGGAAGCCAGCATCCCCGAAATGGTACAGGCGGCATTTTCACAAGCGCATTTGAATGCACTCGCCGTCAGCGGCAAGGTGTTGCAAGCTTCCAATGGCCAACTGGTGGAGCTCAGCGCAGAAGGTTCGGTGCGTTTCATCAAGGCAATTGAACCGCCTTTTCAGGTTCAGGTGGGAGCTAAGCGGACACGCAAAATCGCCTGTTCATGATGGCTGGGCTTTTATGCACCGCTGAGTGAAAACGCCGAATTATAAAAAAAGGGATTTCAGCGTGAGCACAACAATGTGCCCGGAACGAGCCACACAAAATCGCGTAATTGAACCTTTTATCCGGCCTGTGCCCGAAGGTAGCTTGGGCGGCGGCTATTTGGGTGAATGGAGCAAGCGCGAGGGCAACCGCTGCATTGTGCAAGGCTTGTTGCGCAGCAGCCTGCAAAAGCGGGGCTACTCAGACGCCCACATTTCTCAGGCGCTGCACAAGCTGCAAGCGGCTGGCGATGTAACGGGCGTGACGACTTACCAGGCCAACATGCGCACCTATCAGTTGCTGCGCTACGGCGTGCCGGTGCAAGTGGCCGCCGGCGCTGCGCACGAAACAGTGCATCTGGTGGACTCGGAAAACCTCGATGCCAGCGTCTTTGGCCTGGCAGAAGTGGTCACACTCAGCGATGCGAAGAAGCGTGCCCAAACACTGAACGAGTAGCAAAAGCGGCTGATGCACGATCTGGTGAAAAAGCCCAAAGACTTATTGGAATACGTGATCGTTCACGAGATGGCCCACTTGCAGGAGCCTACACACAACGACCGCTTTGTGGACCTGCTGAATGCGCACTACCCCACTTGGCATGAAGCCAGGGCAGAGCTGAATGCGCTGCCTTTGGCGGCGGCCCAGTGGGCTTGAGCCAATGCGCTTCAGGCCATCGGCGCGGTGTTCACCCCAACAGCACTACAAATCAAACCAAAGCCAGCGCTGGAGCAAAAACCCAAAGTGTGCGTGCCTTGTCGTGCCAAGCCCGGTCGGGCTTGCCGGCGAACCGGTAATATATTTTTGTAGCACCCTACGCATATAAATCGCCGGCCAGGGTCCTATTTCATACAATTCCCTGGTGCCCAGCATGAAAGGACTCATTGGCTGCTCCATTTCACGAATCAACGATTCAACAACAGTTGTATAGTTGATTTATGGAAAAACAACTCGCCACCACCGTCTTTGAATCGCTCGCCTCAGGCGTGCGGCTCGACATTTTTCGCCTGCTGGTCAAAGTGGGGCCGCAGGGCCTGGTGGCCGGTGAAATCGCCAGCACGCTGGACTTGCCACCGACCAACCTCTCGTTTCATTTGAAGGCCTTAAGCCACGCCTCGCTGGTCTCTGCGGTGCAAGAGGGGCGCTTTCAGCGCTACCGGGCCAACCTGGCCCTGATGCAAGACCTGATTGCCTACCTGACCGCCGAATGCTGCTCAGGCCAGCCGCAGCTGTGCATTGACATCTGCCCACCCGCCGGTCACGGCACTTAACCCAATGAGGCCCGCCATGGCCGATAGAGTCTTCAACGCTCTGTTTCTGTTCACCCACAACTCGGCCCGCAGCATCCTGGCCGAAGCGATCCTGAACCACACCGGCAGGGGCCGCTTCAAGGCCTGTTCGGCCGGCAGCAGCCCGCGTGGACCAAGCAGCCCAACCCCCTGGGGCTGGCAGCGTTGCAACACGCCGGCGTGACAATTGAGGGGCTGCGCAGCAAATCATGGGATGAGTTTGGCACCCCCGGCGCGCCGCACATGGACCTGGTCATCACCGTCTGCGACGACGCCGCCGGTGAGGTCTGCCCCGCCTAGCCCGGCCAACCGGCCACCGCGCACTGGAGCTGACCCACGCCAACCTGGTAGTGGCGGTATTCATCTGGGTGATGATTTACCCCATGATGATCCGCTTGCCCAATAGCCAAGCGCTGGTATTTGCACACCGTGGTTTTGTCCGCCCATTGGAGCCGAACGAGGCGGTGACCGAGCCTTGGGGAATAGAGATACTGACCTTACGCAGCGTGCGGTAGCCCAGGTATTCAAAGGTCAGCGCGCAGACCTCGATGATGAGTGGATTTACGGTGGTCCGTGCAATGGAGTGCAAGTTTGTGTTGCAAGGGGTTTGATTGTTGCAGCTTTGCGCAAGTGCAGCGGCGTGGCCCTATGGCTAGAATCAGCCCGCCCAATGCAGGTTTCCTTCACTAACTAACGAACGAACGAACGAACGAATGGATGGATGGATGTGTATGTTGTTTCGTTTTCCTCAGTTGACGTCTTTCGCCCGCGCACTTGGTTTGCTGGCCATGGCCTTGGTGGGTTCTTCTCTATGGGCCGCCGAGCCTTTAGATGACCCCAAGAAGCTCTGCGCTTATTTTGAATCGCTGGGTATGAAGGCACAGATGCAATGGAACAAGGCCGCAAATGGCAATGTCTGGTATTGCCAATACGCGGATGAGTTTTCTTCCCGAACGACCCATGTGCGTGGAGCGCAGGCGTACTTAGACTCCGATGAGAAAACGGTTGGAGTAGGGCTGTCTATCCAAGTTATTGGCAGTAATTTGGTGCGTGTCGAGGTGGCCGAGAAGTTGACCGATTTTTTGCAGTCGCTGTACAGCGCGCACGGCAAAACGCTGCCTGCACAACTGCCAGCAGCTTTGAAGTCAAGAACTGCAACGGTGGTGCGCGATGGCAAGGTTGACATCAGCAACTCGGAGGAGTCGCTGTGGGTGTCACAAAACGTGGTGGGACTCACCATGAAAATGCCGGCCACTGCAGCCCAAATTGCCCGCTTAAAAACGGAGGTCAATCCGTACGACACAGCGGCAATGCGTGCACTGAAGAAGCAGCTGGAGGGCCGTTGTGACGCAGCCATCGCCGGCAGTGGCAAAGCTGTGGGCAAGGCGACCTCGCACCAGGTTACGCTTTTGAGTGCGAGCCGTTTTTTGGTGCAGCAGGCTGATAAGGGCGGCGAATTTTCGTGCCAAGTGTGCGATGAAGATGACCCCAAAATCAATTGCGGCAGCATGGGCGTGTTGTTGTCCTATACGCCCAAGGGCGGCGCGGCCATGAGCTTGCCAGCCGAACTGGATCGCAAGTGCATCTTCAATTTGCAGCGCAACCTGATGGATGATGACGCAGGCTCCTTCATCGACCAGGAAATTGTCCGCAACATCACAACCCAACGCCAAGAAACGGACACCCGTATCGTTTACACCCATAACTACGAAGGCAGCACCTACCGTTGCGCCATTCGCAAGAGCGATTTCAGCTATTCGCTCGATGAGCAGCAGGGCGCACAGTGGGTGCCCATTGCAGCGGGAGTGATGTGGTGAAGGGCGCGTCAATCCTATCCACATGCGGCTTGCTGCTTGGCATTGCCACGGCGCAAGCCACATGGGCGAGTTGTGCACCGCGCAGTGCCCAACCCGAGATGGTGTGCATCGGTCGAATTGGCCATTGTGTGGAGGTCCGTATCGATGGCCACACAACGACTCCCATTTCTGAGGCGGACCAAGCGCGTGTGAATGCATTGCCTAGTATGCGCAATATATGTTGGAAAATTACACAGCCCGTGTCGTCCCGCTTTCGGGTTCAGGCGCGTTCGGGGGGATTGAATCCCCAATTCGTGGGCGATATCGATAGTCTGGGCGTATTGGTTTTCAACCTGAGCGACTTCGATCTGCAATTCGACCGCAGCATTGAAAGCCTGCACAACTGGTCTGCGATAGCCGATGGCTACCGCGACGGCACATGGCAAATCACCCCCCGCAATGGTGGTGGCGTGGGTACTACGCCCGATGGTCTGAAGGCGGGGGAGTACATCATCAGTGTGCGTGTTATGGGATTAAAAAACTGGGACCACCAGCAGGTGCTGTTGCGCATTGACCCGAAGCTGCAACCGGTGGTCGAGCAACTAGTAGATCGTTCCGCCAATCAGATTACGAATTGACCGATAATAGCCTTGGTTCGTTCGTAACTCTTGATGGAGG
>CAZBKX010000510.1:0-8468 GCA_964492535.1 uncultured Rhodoferax sp.
CGTTGTGGCGCGCCAGCAGGACATCAACCTTGGCTGCAAAGTCCGGGTCCATCAGGTCCCGAGTCGAGAGGTTGATGGCAATGCGCAGCAGTCCATCCGCAGGTTGCAGGCTGTGCCATTTGCGCGCCGCTTCCTCCAGCATCCACAGAGTCAGGTGGCGAATAAAGCCGGTTTGCTCGGCAAAGGGAATGAATTCCATCGGCGGCACCATGCCCCTGGTGGGGTGCTGCCATCGCACCAGGGCCTCGGCGGCACTGACCTGGTGGTTGGCCAGATCGATCTTGGGTTGCAGAAACAGGCGCAACTCGTTTTGATCAATCGCCTGGCGCAGCTCGCTCAGCATGGACAGGGTCAGTGCACTGCCGGAGTCCAACGCCGCGTCATAGACCTGAACGCCCGCGCTCTTGCGCTTGGCGGTGTACATCGCCACTTCGGCATGGCCCAGCAGCACATCCACATCGCCTGCATGCTCGGGCCAGCGGGCGATGCCCATGCCCGCGCGCAGGTCCACCATCTGGCCGTCAAACGAAAACGGCACGTCCAGTGCAGCCGTGAGTTTGTGGGCTACCTCAAGCGCTTCCTTGGGGTCCAGGTCGCGCAGCATCAGACCGAATTGGCCGCCTCCCATGCGGGCCACCTGGCCGTTCACCTCTTCTGCGAAGTCCTTGAGTCGCGATGCCACGGCTTGCAGCACCTTGTCGCCAAAGGCGTAGCCCAGTACGTCGTTGATGTGCTTGAAGCGGTCCAGGTCCAGCACCAGCACCGTCACGGGCGTAGTCTGGTGCTCCGTTGTTTTCAAAATCTCTTGCAACATCGCCCTGAATTGGGCCCTGTTGGGCAGCCCGGTGAGCCGGTCCCAGTAAGCCAGTTGGCGGATCTCGGCCTGACTGGCCTGGATGTTCTGGCGCATGCGGTCAAAAGACCGGGCTAGGTTGCCGACTTCGTCTTGCTGCCCCCAATCAGCTACTGGCTGGGAGTAGTCGCCCTGCCCCAGGCGTTCGGTGTCAGCCACCAGAGAGTCCAGAGGGCGAGACAGTCGCCTGGCCAGCCCCACGCTGCCCACGGCAAAGAGACCCAGTCCCAGGGCAGTAATGACCAGAAGGGCAATATTCATGTACTGGAAAGCCTGGCGGGCCGGGCTGGATGCCCGCAGCAGGATCACCTTCACATCCCGGGCGATGCTCGCCTGGGGAATCTTGAGCAAGGCATAGGCTTCTCCGTTGATGGTCAGTTCCTTGTCGGCGCTTGTCAGGGTCGCCGGGTCAAAGTTCCACTGCATGACCAAGGAACTGTGGATGATGCGCATCACGCTTTGGATGGCGTCGTGCTGAACCATCAGCACATGGGTGGAGGTCAGTGAGACCATGTCTTTGGCCAACGTCTCGTCCACCGGGAAACCCATGACCACCCAGCCCACTGCCAGCGGCGCTCGCACAGGGACCAGCACATATTGGTGCAGCCGCCCATTGGTCAAGGCCATCTGGCCTGGCTGCTGGTCGGAGGCCATGGATTGAGCCAGAGTTTCCAGGGTCTTTTTAAGCGAAGCGTTTTCCTGCGGGTTGGCCAAGGCAATCAGGGCGAACTGGTTGTCCAGAAAACCAGCCACAGTGGCGCCGATACGAGCGCCATTGTTCTCCAGCGCAGACTCAATGGTTTGTGCGTCCCCCGACAAGACCGCTGAGCGAAAGCCAAAATCTGCCGCAAGAAGTGATGCGCCCAGCTGCAGGCGCTGTGCGTTTTGCTCAACCAGGCGGTTCCAGACGTTGGCGCTGGATTTCAGCTCTTTGCGCAAATTGTCGGCTACGCTTTCCTCAATACTGCTTCGCACTACCACCAGCATGGCCAGTTGAATGCACAACAGCATCCCGACCGAGATCAACACAATGCGCTTGACCAGGCCCCAATGGCGATAATCCAGCAGCTCCAGGCCGGAAAACTTCACTGTATGACGCCTTTGAGCGAGAAGGTCTCGGTCGCATTGGCCGTACCCACCGTAAGGGCACGCTCTTGCGCCGGGTTACCCACGGGCAGGCCCGGGTGCCAGACTTTCAATTGGTACGTACCCGGCGCAACGTCGGGCAACGCCACTTGCCCGCCGGCGGCTGTTTTGCCGAAATAGGGTGTTTCCAGCACCAAAACCCAGGACGTCATCAAATCATGGATGTTGCAGCCCAGAACCACGACGCCAGGTTTGTCAAAGAGCACCGGGTTGGCAGGCGTGCCGGTGTAGAGCTTCAGGTCGAATGTTTTTGCCGGAGAAAACGAGTAGACATGATGGCGAACTTTGTCCCGGTTCGGGAAGCTGACCTGGGAACCAACGGTCACCACGGCCACCCGGGGGGGAAATTGCTTGTCGATCTGCTCAACTTCTGCGCCAACCAGGGGTTTGAAGGCAGACCGGGCGGCAGGGGAATCCAGGAACACCACGGCATCCGCCAAGGCCTTGCCTTTGTCGTCGGTTACCGTCACCTGGAGAGTGCCTGCCCAGGCAAGGGTGCATGCCGCCCAGCCCAGAAGGCTGCTGGTGACCCATCTGCGCCAGCGGCAGTTCATGGCTCAACGGCCAAGCCGACCAATGCAGCGCCGTCGCCGACAGTGCCAATGAAATCGGCCTGACCATTGGTTAAATTGACTTGGTACAGCCGGGTGGAGTGACTTGCACTCATCCGAATCGCCGCATAGGCCGCCCCCGACACATCTGCAATGTCCATCGAGGCATCCAGGAAGGGGCCTAGGCCCAGAGCACCGATGGTTTTGAGTTGCCCTGTGTTGGGTGAGACGACGGGCTGCGCGCCCTCCAGAGAGCCTTGCATGACCAACGTGCGGGCGCGGCGGTCAATGGCGAAATTAGTGGTGAGCTTGTCGTCTTTTTTGTTGTAGGTGTAGGCTGCTGCGACCAGATCCGGTTCACGCCCGGCCTGGGCGTCACCTGCGGCGTAAGCCGTCGCTGGATCCATCGCCGCCACTTCGCCGGTGTCGGGGTGCAGGCGCAGGTTTTGGCCGGTGTCACTCACCACCCGAATTCGGTCGGCTACGGGGTTGAAATCGACCCCAAACGCGACGCCTTTCAATGCCGGGGACGAAGGGCCTGGGCCGACTGCTTTCAAGACACCGGTGCTCACATCAAGCGTGTAGACGCGCCCGGCAAGCGACACGGCATACAACACGCCCCTGGCGACCCGGTAGTCAATGCCTATCAGCCGGTCACCAGCGCTCAAGCCGGTCACTGGTTTGCGTTGCAGCACCCGGGTGGGCTGACCGGCATTGATTGTGAGCAACTCCATGCCTTGGGTCAGTGCATGCAGGGTCTCTTTTCGGATGGGGCCTTGCATTTCAGGCGCCTCCTGCAGGCCTGCACAGCCCGAGATGACCAGGGCAACCAGGGTGAACGGCGAGAGCCGCTGAACGAGACTCAGGGTGTTGTACTGCATGGTGGGTGTCCAGATGCGCTGTTCCATATCAACGCTAACGAAAATTCTAGTGCTTATTTGTGGTGTTGACTCGATTTTGCAGGCCGCCGAGGGCTTGGCAGGATGAATCAATGTGGAGGTTTGATGTATGCATTTTATGCATGGAGCAGTCTGCAAACAGCATTTGTGATTTTTGGTATGCCGGTCTAAAGTCAATTTCTTTTGACCAGAGCGAAGCACACCACTATGGAAATATCTTCTGACGCACAGCGCGATGAACTCATTGAGGCCGTTTTGGCCCTGGCCTCCACCCGGCTGGGTGTGACACAGCGACGTGCTGTGGAGGCGTTCAGCCGTGAGCACTTACGCCAGCTGGACACGGACGACCTGGCTGAGCGCAGCGCGGAAGATTTGTGGGGCGCTGTGCTGTCGCACTGGCAGTTTGGTGCGCAGCGTGCGCCGGGCAAACCCAAAGTGCGCGTCTTCAGCCCTTCGGTGGTGGACAACGGCTGGGGTTCACGTCATTCGGTGATTGAGATCGTCAACGACGACATGCCTTTTTTGGTGGACAGCACCATCATGGAGATCAAGCGCCAAGGCTTGACCCTGCACTTGGTGGTGCATCCCATCTTTGCGGTGCAGCGGGATGCCGATGGCCGTCTGATGGAGCTTGCCACGCGCGACGTATCCCAGGCGCCCAGGGAATCCTGGATGAGCATCGAGGTGGACAGGCTGGTGGACGCCCAGCAGCGCGCTGCGCTGGTCGCCGGGCTAGAGGCTGTGCTGTCAGAGGTGCGCCAGGCCGTGCAAGACTGGCAACCGATGGTAGACCAGATGCAAAGTGTCATCCGGGAGCTGAGCGCGGCTCCTGTCACGGTGCCCGCTGACCAACTGGCTGAAAGCCGGGCCTTTTTGACATGGCTAGCGCAGGAGCATCTGACCGTGCTGGGCTATCGCCTGCACAAGCTGGTTGACCACGATGGGCAGCCCGCCCTGCAGCGGGTGGCAGGCAGTGGCCTGGGTGTTTTGCGTGATGAGGAGGGCGCGCCATTGTCGGCCAGCTTTTTGGCGCTTCCTGAGGCGGCAAGGGCGCAGGCAGGTGCCCCTGTGCCGGTATTGATCGTCACCAAGTCGAACACCCGCTCCACGGTGCACCGGGCTGGTTACACCGATTACATTGGTATCAAGCGCTACGATGCTGACGGCTCTGTGGTGGGAGAGCACCGGTTCATTGGCCTGTTCACCTCCACTGCGTACAGCGCGAGAGTGGGCGAGATTCCGCTGCTGCGCGGCAAGGTCGATGCCATGGTCAAGCGCGCGGGTCTGGCGCCTGGCGGACACCTGGCCAAAGCGCTGCAACACACGTTGGAAACCTTTCCGAGGGACGAGCTCTTCCAGATCACCGACGATGAGTTGTTCGACACGGCCACTGGAATTTTGGCGCTGGGCGAGCGCCAGCGCCTGCGCCTGTTCACTTGGTGCGATGCATTTGACCGCTTTGTCTCTTGCCTGGTGTATGTGCCGCGCGAAGCCTATTCAACCGATTTGCGCATCAAGTTCCAGCGCATTCTGCTGACGGCCCTGGGGGGGCGCAGCGCTGAATTTGAGGTGTTGCTCAACGACCCCACCCTGGCCCAGATTCACTTTACCGTGCGCACCGAGCCCGGTCAGGCCCGCCCGTTCGAGCGCAAGGAGGTCGAACGAAAGCTGGCAGCCGCAGCCCGACGCTGGCCTGATGAATTGCGTGAAGCGCTGATTGACGCTCTAGGCGAAGGCCAGGGACTGAGTCTGTTCAAGCGTTGGGGCGAAGCCATGCCGGCGGACTACCGCGAACGCGTGCATGCCCGAGCTGCTGTGCCGGACGCCATCAAACTCGCCAGCCTGACGCCCCAAGCGCCGTTGGCGTTGTCTCTGACCCACGGCCCGGGCAGCGACCGCTTGAACTTCAAGGTGTACTTGCTGGGTCAACCGGTCGTGCTGTCGGACAGCTTGCCGATGCTGGAGAACATGGGGGTGCGCGTGCTGGCGGAGTCTAACTACTGCATCATGTTGGGCGCGCCGGACGAGGCCGCGGAGGTCTCTTTGCATGACTTTGAGTTGCAGGCGCAGATCGGTGGCGAGATCGAGCAAGACACGCTGGCGCATCTGTTTGAAGACGCGTTTGCCCGGGTCTTCCGGGGGGAGGTGGAGAGCGACAGTTTCAATCGGCTGGTGTTGCTCGGTGGCCTGGCGTGTGATGAGATTGTGGTGCTGCGGGCCTATGCCAAGTACCTCAAACAAATCGGCTTTGCCCAGTCTCAGGCCACGATCGCGCTCACCTTGTGCGCGCACCCGCGCATTGCCCGCATGCTGGTCAACTTGTTCAAGTTGCGTTTTGATCCCCAGGCGTCGAATGCGGACGGTGCACAGGCCCAGGTGAATGCCATTGAGCAGGCGCTTGAAAAGGTCAGCAATCTTTCGGATGACCGGGTGTTGCGTCAGTTGCTCGCGCTGTTGCAGGCGACCTTGCGCACCAACTTCTGGCGAACCGGTGTGGGGCATTCAGGCGATCCCGGCCAGCGCCGCAGCTTTGTGAGTTTCAAGTTCGATTCGGCCCAAATTCCGGGTCTGCCATTGCCGCGGCCCCTGTACGAAATCTTTGTGTACTCACCGCGCTTTGAGGGAATTCACCTTCGCGGCGGCCGGGTTGCGCGGGGTGGCTTGCGCTGGTCGGATCGGCCCGATGACTTCCGCACGGAAGTGCTGGGCCTGGTGAAGGCCCAGATGGTCAAAAACACGGTGATCGTTCCTGTGGGCTCCAAAGGCGGTTTTGTCTTGAAGAAGGCACCACCTGCGAGTGACCGTGAGGCCTATTTGAGGGAAGGCGTGGCCTGCTACCAGGATTACCTGCGCGGCTTGCTGGACATCACCGACAACCTGGTGGCGGGCCAGGCGGTCGCTCCGCCGCAGGTGGTGCGGATGGACAGCGATGATGCGTATCTGGTGGTGGCTGCCGACAAGGGCACGGCCACGTTCTCCGACTATGCCAATGCCGTGAGCAAGGAGTACGGTCATTGGCTGGGTGATGCCTTTGCCTCGGGTGGCAGCGTGGGCTATGACCACAAGGCCATGGGCATCACTGCGCGCGGGGCGTGGGAGAGTGTCAAACGCCATTTCCGCGAGATGGGGATTGACACCCAAAGCCAGGACTTCACCGTGGCGGGCGTGGGGGACATGTCGGGAGACGTGTTTGGCAATGGCATGCTGCTGTCACCCCATATTCGTCTGGTGGCTGCCTTTGACCATCGCCATATTTTTATTGATCCGGTTCCAGAGGCTTCTGCGTCGTTTGCGGAGCGCCAGCGTGTGTTTCTGCTGCCCCGGTCCAGTTGGGCCGATTACGACAGCACCCTGATCTCGCCGGGCGGTGGCGTGTGGTCGCGCTCGGAGAAGTCAATTTCGCTTTCACCCCAGGCCTGTCAGGCGCTGGGTCTGGACGTGGCACACCTCAATCCCACTGATCTGGTCTCGGCCATTCTCAAGGCGCCGGTGGACCTTTTATACAACGGCGGCATTGGCACCTACGTCAAAGCCACCCAGGAGAGTCACGCGGACGTGGGCGACCGCGCCAATGATGTGTTGCGCATCAACGGCACTGAGCTGCGCTGCAAGGTGGTGGCCGAAGGTGGCAATCTCGGGTTGACTCAGCGGGGGCGCATTGAAGCGGCCTTGGCCGGCGTACGCATCAACACCGACGCCATCGACAACTCGGCGGGTGTGGACACCTCTGACCATGAAGTGAACATCAAGATCTTGCTGGGCTTGGTGGTGAGCGATGGGGAAATGACCGAGAAACAGCGCAACCAGTTGCTGCCCCGGATGACGGACGAAATCGCGGCTCTGGTGCTGCGGGACAACTATTTTCAGACTCAGATTCTGTCGGTCTCCAAGCACGAAGGCCCGCACCGCTTGCTGGACCGTGAAACCCGCTTCATGCGCTTTCTGGAGAAGCAAGGGCGCCTGAACCGCAGCATTGAGGCCCTGCCGTCGGATGAGCAACTTGCTGAACGTGATGCCAAAGGCTTGGGTCTGACCAGCCCTGAGCGCGCTGTCTTGCTTGCCTACAGCAAGATGTGGTTATCCGATGTGCTGGTTGCCTCTGACTTGCCTGAGGATCCGTGGGTGGCCACGGCACTTCAGCGGTATTTCCCTGTGCCCCTGCGGGCGCAATTTGGCAGTGTCATTGCGCGCCATCCGTTGCGTCGGGAAATCATCGTGACCCATGTGCTCAACAGCATGGTGAACCGGGTAGGTTCGACGTTTGTGCACCGCATGACCGAGTTGACGGGCGCCACGCCGCCGCAAATTGTGCGTGCCTATCTGGCCACCCGAGAAGTATTTGGCTATGTGCCTCTGTGGCAACAGATTGAGGCTTTGGACAATCAGGTACCCGATGCGCTGCAGTCTGACATGATTTTGATGCTGGACCGGCTCACGGTGCGCGCCACCGCCTGGTTCTTGAGGTCCAAGCGCCTGGCCGAGCCGCTGGAGCAGATGGTGGCCCGCTTTGCTCCCGCTGCTCAGGCCTTGCGCGAGCACTTGGCTCAAGACGCGGCCATGTCGGGGCAAGTTGACGCCTGGGTGCAGGCTGGCGTGCCGCAGGACCTTGCCCAGCACGTTCAGGCGACAGAGGGCTTGTTCATGGCACTCGATATTGCCGAGATTGCCGATACGGCCCGACACAGCCTGCTGGATACGGCCGAGGTGTATGTGGGAGTGGGACAGAGCCTGCAACTCCATCGTTTGCATCAGCAGATTGACAGCCTGCCAACGGCCAGCTATTGGCAGACACTCGCCAAGGTCGCGCTGGGCGACGACCTGGCTGATCTCCAGCGCACCATGGCACTGCAGGTGGTCAGCGCAGGAGGGGGATCGCCCGTGACCCGCCTGGCGGACTGGCAGTTGCTCAACAGCACAGAACTGGCGCGCGCTCAACGACTGCTCGCTGAGTTGGGGGATGCGACCCATTCCGATCTGGCGATGTTGTCGGTGGCCTTGCGGGAGTTGCGCAACCTGGTG
>CAZBKX010000511.1:0-3660 GCA_964492535.1 uncultured Rhodoferax sp.
ATGTCGGGAATGCCTGTATCAGGCAGTCCCGACGCACCCAGCCCCAGTCGGTCAGGCGGCAGCTTTGGGCGCGATAAAGACGTTGGTCTTCGGCGCTTCGCCTTTGTATTTCTCGACGTTGCCAACGGCGGTGTGTCCGCAGTTGCCCTGACCAAGCTTTGATGTACCCATGTCGACAGTCAGAACGTTGACGTCCCCGTATAGATCCAGACTGCCAGGCTTGGTGGGTGCTACAGGGTCATACCATCCGCCCTCACTGACACGGACCACACCGGGTTTGATCGCATCGGTCACGCTGGCACCGGCGAGAATCTGTCCGCGACTGTTGAACACCCGAACCACATCGCCGGTTTTGATCCCCCGCGCTTTGGCATCAGCAGTATTGATGAAGCAGGGTTCACGCCCGGCAATGGCGTAGGTGTCGCGCATGATCGTGCCACAGAGTTGTGAATGCAGCCGACCTTTTGAGTGACTGCTGGCAATATGAAGCGGCTCCTTGGTAGTGGGTCCACCGAGCCGTTCCACCGGCTCCATCCAGGTGGGGTGAGGGGGGCAGTCCGCATACGCCATCTTTTCGATATTTCTGGAGTAGATTTCAATCTTTCCGCTAGGTGTACCGAGCGGGTTGAGTAGCGGATCCTCACGGAACTTGCCGTGGCGGACGAAGGTTTTGGCAGCTGCGGGGATGGGGAACTCCACCACGCCGGCTCCGGACCAGAGCGCGTCAAAAGCGGGCATCTCAACCTTCTTGGACTTGGCTTGCGCCAAGGCCGCGTCATAAAACGATCGAATCCAGTCCATCTCGGATTTGCCTTCGGTGAATTCCTTTTCTTTGCCCAAGCGTTTTGCAATGCCGGCAAAAATGTCGTAGTCATTGCGCGCCTCGAACATCGGCACCACCACCTGCTTCATGGCCATGATGGCCCGCATCGAGTAATCCCCGACATGTTCGATGTCATTTCTCTCATACGAGGTCGTCGCCGGCAGGACGATGTCGGCGTGGCGCGCAGTGGCAGTCCATTGAAAGTCGTGGACGATGAACGTATCCAGCTTCTGAAACGCCTTGACCATGCGGTTTCTGTCCTGTTGGTGTGCGAAGGGATTACCGCCCACCCAGTAGGCCATCTTGACATCAGGATACTTGGCGCTCTTTCCATTGAAGTCAAAATTCTTTCCGGGGTTCAGCAACATATCCACGACGCGCGCGCAGGGAATCGATGCGGCGCCACCCGCAGCCAGCCAGGCGGCACCGGCCACGGCCTTGCCACCGTCGGTGATGCCGGGCATGACAGGGCTGTCAGCGCTAGGGGCGCCACCGCTGGCGTAGTGATAGCTCAGCCCAAAGCCGCCACCGGGCAGCCCAATCTGGCCCAGCATGGACGCCAGCGTTACCAGCATCCAGTGGGCCTGCTCACCATGGTGTTGCCGCTGGATTGACCAGCCGCTGGCCAACATAGTGCGATTCTTGGCAAACCGCCGTGCCAGTTCTTTGAGGGTCGCAGCGGGAACGCCGCAGATCGCAGCAGCCCATTCGGCTGTCTTGGGCGTTTTGTCGGTCTCCCCCATCAAATAGGGCAGGAACTTGTCGAACCCAGTGGTGTAGGTCGCCAAGAACTTGGTGTCGTGCAGTTTTTCAACGACCAGTGTGTGGGCGATTCCCAGCATCATGGCGACGTCAGTCTGCGGTTTGGGCGCCAACCATTCGGCATTGAGGAAAGTGCAGGTTTCTGTTTTTTCGGGATCGATGCAGATGACCTTCTTGCCGGCGGCTTTCAGCGCTTTCAAGCCCACATAGCCGTCATGATCGGCAATCGTCCAGGAAATCTGGTTGGTAAGCATCGGGTTGGCACCCCAGAAGACAACCAGATCGGACTTCTCGACGACAACCGGCCAGACGGTCTGTTGCTCGTACACCTCAAGAGAGCCCACAACGTGCGGCATGACGACCTGTGACGCGCCAGTGGAGAAGTCTCCGGAGCTGTTCACAAAACTCCCTTTAAGGTTCATCATGCGTCGCAACAGGTTCTGGCAGTTGTGCAGTTTTCCGGGGCTCTTCCAGCCATAAGAGCCAGCGAAAGTAGCTGCGGGGCCGTAGGTTTTTTCGACGCGGACCAACTCCTTGGCGACCAAATCCAGAGCCTGATCCCATGTGACCCGCACGAAATCGCCGGAGCCACGACTTGCAGGATCTGCCCCGGGGCCTTTCTCAAGGTAGGCACGCCGCACCATCGGGTACTTGATGCGGGTGGGAGAGTAAATCGAATCGATAACCCCCTTGAGCTGAGCGCTGGGGAAAGGATCTTTTTCCCAAGGCGTATAGCTGACGATCCGGCCCCCCTCGACTTTGGCGCGGAAAGCGCCCCAGTGCGAACCTGTCAGAACTGTCCCCGATTGCGGCACAGCCGCGGCCGCTCCAAAGGACAATAGTGATGGTCCAATCACGCCCAGTGCGCCGGCAGCGCCAGTGGCTTCAAGGAAGGATCGACGAGAGAAACGCGACTGGATTTTTGTGGTGTACGAGTCTGACATTTTGTTGTCCTTTCAAGTGGGTAATTCTTGGCAACCGCCAGCACGGGATTCAAACCACAACAGGGGCGGCATCCTGTTGCAATAAGCTTAGAGTTCTCAAGTGAACAGGGATGTCGTTGCAAGTAATCAATGCGCGAACAAGTTGTGAACAATTTATGAACAAGATCTTGCGTCGGTGTCCAATGTCTCGCTCAAATAGGCAAGGTCTTGCTCCAGCACGGCCAGAAGTACAGCAGCGAGTCCGGCGTGATAGCCGATCTCATCGACGACCACAACTCGCTTGACGAATTCGGCAAGCCAACTCAGGATTTGCTTAGACAGAAAGTCAGCTTGCTCAGCATGCAGACTAGCCAACACGTTGCCCCTATGTTCAATAGCTTCGGCAAAACGCGTGGCAAGCTGCGACATCACTTCGAGTTGTATGGAAAGATGATCGGCAGGTTCGCACACGGTGTTTTCCAGCCGCAGGCGGTGCTGTCGCAAAACGCGCTCCATTTCTGCGGTTGCTTGCTGGCACAGCAAACCATGCTCACTGGTGTAGATCGAACGGTAGGGCAGTACAGCCTCATACCCCCCCACGCCATAGAAAAATCGCGCGTGTGCAGCGCCCAATACTGAGGCCACACTGAGCGCCGGACCCGACGCGAGGACACGACGCATGGCCTCGATGCCTTGTTCGGCACCCGGCGTCGCCGCCAGGGAAAGCAACAGCCCTTGGGCTCTCCCACTCTGCAAGTCAGCAACCTCAGTCTCGGTGGGGGGCGCAAAAAAGGCCAGTGCGAACCAGTGGTAGAGCGCGGCTCTGTTTGTTGCAATCTGCCTGACAGAGTAATCAACCATGAGGCTTGCCCCCGGTATCCTTGGCGTTAAATTGGAGGTACTTCTGGAGAAATCGGTACTGCTCGTCGTCAATCGAGATAAACCGTTTCATGGCGTTGAGCGAGCCTGTGACCTGATTGGCCAATGAATGATCAGGCGGGGGCAAGTTGTGGCAGGTACCGCAACTACTGCTGTATAGCTCCGCACCGTAGGCCCACATAGTTGCCCGATCCGTAGTGAGGTCAGCTCTGGCCACCCAAGCCTGAAGCGAAACCTGAGACCAAACCAATCCTGTTTCAGGGTCTTCAACGG
>CAZBKX010000512.1:0-1899 GCA_964492535.1 uncultured Rhodoferax sp.
CTCGACCTGGATCAGCCCCAGCACCAGCGGCGTCTCGAGGCCGGCGCGCCGGCTCTCGTACCAGACCGCCTCCAGGAAATCCAGGCGCGTATGGTGCTCGGCCTTGCGGCGCTTGAGCCGGTCGCTGGCGGTGCCCAGCCAGCGCAGGTAGGCCAGCCGGTCCTCGACCTTGTCGAAGCGCGGCCTGGGCGGCGCGGCGTCGGCCACCGAGGCCGCAAGCGCGGTGCGCACGGCGTCGACCAGCGGCTCCTCGACCTGCGCCCCGGCATGCGCCTGGCGCACCCAGGGAGACGCGCCCAGCAGCGCCAGCGGTGCGGCCAGCAGCGCGCGGCGCGCCGGCGTCATGCCTGCAGACGGCCTTTCACGCTGGCCACGGCCTCGGACAGCGGCAGCACCGTCGGCGCAGCGTCGCGACGGCCCTGCACTTCCACCGTGCCGGCCTTGAGGCCGCGGTCGGACACCACCACGCGCAGCGGTACGCCGATCAATTCCCAATCGGCGAACATCGCCCCCGGCCGCTCGCCGCGGTCGTCGAGAACGACGTCGATGCCGGCGGCCGCCAGTTCATCGTGCAGCCGGTCTGCGGCCGACTGCACTTCGGCGCTGCGCTCGTAGCCGATGGGACACACCGCCACCGTGAACGGCGCCATCGAAGCCGGCCAGACGATGCCGCGCTCGTCGTGGTTCTGCTCGATGGCCGCGCCCAGGAGGCGCGTCACACCGATGCCGTAGCAGCCCATCACGAAGACCTGCGGCTTGCCGGTCTCGTCCAGGTAGGTGGCCTTCATGGCGTCGCTGTACTTGGTGCCGAGCAGGAAGATGTGGCCGACCTCGATGCCGCGCTGGATGGCCAGCACGCCCTGGCCGTCGGGCGAGGGGTCGCCGGGAACGACGTTGCGGATGTCGGCCACCACGCTGGGCTCGGGCAGGTCGCGGTCCCAGTTGACACCGGTGTGGTGGAAGTCGGCCTCGTTGGCGCCGCAGACGAAGTCGCTCATCAGGGCCACCGTGCGGTCGGCCACCACCTTGACGGGCTTGCGTGTCGCGATCGGCCCCAGGTAGCCGGGCTTGCAGCCGAAGTGGTCTTCGATCTCGGCGCCGGTGGCGAAGCGGAAACCGGCCTTGAGGCCCTCGATCTTGCCGGCCTTGACCTCGTTCAGGCTGTGGTCGCCGCGCACCAGCAGCAGCCACACGGTGGTCCTGGCGATATCGCCACGCTCGTTCATCTCGTCGGTGGCCAGCACCAGCGATTTCACCGTACGCTGCAGCGGCAGGCCCAGCAACTCGGCCACCTCCCCACAGGTGGCCTTGCCCGGCGTGGGCGTTTTCACCAGCGGCTGCAAGGGCATGGCACGCTGCCGGATCGGCGCCAGCGCCTCGGCCAGCTCGATATTGGCGGCGTAGTCGCTGGTCGGGCAGTAGACGATGGCGTCTTCGCCGGTGTCGGCGATGACCTGGAACTCCTGGGAGACGTCGCCGCCGATGGCGCCGGTGTCGGCGGCCACCGCCCGGTAGCGCAGTCCCATGCGGTCGAAGATCGCGCAGTAGGCGCGGTACATCGCGTCGTAGCTGCGGCGACCGGACTCGAAGTCGCGGTCGAAGGAGTAGGCATCCTTCATCGTGAACTCGCGCCCACGCATGACGCCGAAGCGCGGCCGGCGTTCGTCGCGGAACTTGGTCTGGATGTGATAGAAATTCTTCGGCAGCTGCTTGTAGCTGCGCAGTTCCTGGCGCGCGCTGTCGGTGAGGACCTCTTCGCTGGTGGGCTGGATGATGAAGTCGCGGTCGTGGCGGTCCTTCACGCGCAGCAGTTCGGGGCCCATCTTGGCGAAGCGCCCGGTCTCCTGCCAGAGCTCGGCCGGCTGCACCACCGGCATCAGCAGTTCCACCGCACCGGCG
>CAZBKX010000513.1:0-4746 GCA_964492535.1 uncultured Rhodoferax sp.
AGCCTTCGGGCAGCCACAGGTCGACCAGGATCTCGGGCCGGGCCGAGTCGGGGAAGAACTGCTGCTGCACGCGCCCCATACCCACAATACCCAGCGCGAAGGTCAGCACCATGGCCCCGATGGTGATCCAGCGGTGCGCAATGCACCAGTTCACCGTCGCGCGAAAGCGGTTGTAGAACGGGGTGTTGAACAACTCATGTGGCTGGTCTCCGGCATCGTGTGGCCTGACCTTGAGCAACAGCGTGCCCAAGTACGGCACAAAATACACCGATACAAACCAGCTCAAGACCAGCGCCAGCACCGTCACGCCAAAAATTGCGAAGGTGTATTCGCCGGTCGATGACTTGGCCAGGCCAATGGGCAGGAAGCCCACCGCCGTGATCAGTGTGCCGGTGAGCATCGGCATGGCAGTGATCTCATAGGCAAAGGTGGCGGCTCGAACCTTGTCATAGCCCTCCTCCATCTTGCGCACCATCATTTCCACCGCACTGATGGCATCGTCCACCAGCAGGCCCAATGAAATGATGAGCGAGCCCAACGAGATCTTGTGCAGCCCGATACCCCAGTAAAACATGCCCAAAAAGGTAACCGCCAAGACCAGGGGAATGGTGATGCCGACCACCAGACCGGGCCGCATATCCACGTAGTACCGGTTGTACCAGCTGGTGCTGTTGGCGCGCTTGTGTAACCCAAGGCTGATCACGCTGACGGCCAACACAATCACGATGGCTTCGATCAACACAGCCACGAACTCATTGACCGACTTGGCCACTGCCTTGGGCTGGTCTTGTACATTGACCAACCGGATACCCGCCGGCAGGGCTACACCAATCTTCTCGGTGGCCACCTTCAGCGCATGCCCCAGTACGATGATGTCACCCCCTTTGGCCATAGACACCCCCAGCGCAATCACCTGCTTGCCCTGATGACGCACCTTCACAGAGGGCGGGTCCATGTAACCACGCTTGATCTCGGCAATGTCGCCCAGACGCAACTGGTTGCCGGAACCCCCCCGGATCGGCATGGCGGAGAGCTGCTCCACCGCCTCAAACTGCCCGCCTACACGCACCTGCACCACATCAAGCGGTGTTTGCAGGGTGCCGGCACTCTCCACAGCGTTTTGCTGACCCAACTGGGCCAGGACTTGGTTCATATCCAGGCCCAACTGCGACAGGCGCCTTTGTGAGAGTTCAATAAATAGTTTTTCTTCCTGGACCCCAAACAGCTCCACTTTACTGACATCGGCCACACGCAGCAGCTTTTGTCGCACGTCGTTGGCAAACACCTTGAGTTCAGCGTCCGAGAACCCATCCGCCTCCAGCGCGTAGATCACGCCATACACATCGCCAAACTCGTCATTGAAAAACGGACCCTGCACGCCGCTGGGCAAGGTTTGGCGCATGTCACCGATGCGCTTGCGCACCGCGTACCAGATCTCGGGAACCTGGGCCGAGCGGGTCGAGTCCTTCACCTGAAACAAAATTGTGGACTCACCGGGCTTGGAGTAACTGCGAATCTTGTCGGCGGCAGGCACCTCCTGCAAGGTGCGCTCGATTTTGTCAGCGACCTGCTCCGCCATCTGCTGCGCCGTGGCACCGGGCCAGAAGGTGCGCACGACCATCAGCCGAAAGGTGAATGGCGGGTCTTCGTCCTGACCCAGCTGAAAGTAGGACACCCCACCCAACAGCAGCAGCACGATGAGCAGGTAGCGGGTAAACGCCGCATGGTCCAGGGCCCAGCGGGACAGGTTGAAGCCGGCTTTTGGTTGTTCTTGCTTCATGGCTGCCTCACTTTGCGCTGGCGGCGCTGGCAGGCACGGGCGCAACAGAAGCTGGCGCAACGTCAGTTACTCCTGATTTAGTAGCTTCCACCCCTTTATTTACGACGGCTAGCACCTGATTTTCTTTATAAATCGTCACTTTTTGACCGGGTGACAACACATGCACCCCCGCCGACACCACCTGCATGCCAGGCTGCAGGCCCGAGGCCACCACCACGTCATTGCCATCGGCTGTGGCGATCTGGATTTTTTGCAGTTTCACCGTCATGCTGGCCGCATCGAGCACCCAGACGGCCGTGGCGTTGCCGTCCTGGCGCAAAGCGCTGGTCGGCAATTTGATGACCTGCGGGCTGGCGCTCTCAGGCACCTGCGGAATCACCGTGACGGTGCTGCCCAACGCGAGACTCTCATTGGCAGGCAGAGACACCTTGACCTGAAAAGTACGGGTCACCGGGTCGGCGCTGGCGGCCACCTCACGCACCACGCCTTGAAGCACGGCAGTACTTGTCCAGGCCCGCACATCCACACCGGCCCCCAGCTTGAGCAAACCCACCCTGTCTTCGGGCACCGAAAACACCACGTCCCGTGCACCATCCTGCGCCATGCGCACCACGGGGGCGCCTGCAGCCACCACTTGGCCCGCCTCGGCATCCACCGCAGTCACAACACCCGACACCACGGCGTACAGTGTGGTGTAGGCCGCTTGGTTACCCTGACCGGACAGATGGGCTTGCGACTGCTCCAGATGGGCTTGCGCTGCCTTGAGGGTCGCATCGCGCCGCTCCAGCTCGGCGCCACTGATGAAGTTTTGATCTCGCAGTTCCTTGAAGCGCTTGAAATCTGCCGCTGCCAAATCACGGTTGGTCCGTGCGGCGGCCACCTGCGCACGCCCGGCCTCGGCAGCCAATGTGTAGTCTTGTGGGTCCAGTTGGGCCAGCACCTGCCCGGCTTTGACTCGCTGACCCGGCTCCGCCTGGCGCCGCACCAGCTTGCCGCCCACCCTGAAGGCCAGCCGGGACTCCACGCGCGCCCGGACCTCGCCCGCAAACTCCGTGTTGGCGCTCAGGGGGTTCAGGCCAACGGTCACGATACGCACCGCGCGAACTGGCTCCTGCGCAGGCTGGGGCTTGGAACAGGCGGCCAGCATGCAGACCGATGCGAGCAGCACCGCTCCCGCTTGAATTGACTTGATGGACATGATGAGAAGTGGGTTGAAATGAAAATTTGGCTCGCGTCATTTTAATGACCGAATGGTTAGTAATTTAGGATAATCGCTTGACTTTGTCAATATGGCGCCCGGATCCCGGAGCACCCAGCGGGACAAAGGCAAAATCAGGCCACCATGCACCCACCTGCCCCCGCCCCCATCGGGCACTATGAAAACTTCCCCGTGGCCTCTTTTTTGTGCCCGGCGCGGTTGCGTGCGCCGATTGCGGCCATTTATCACTTTGCCCGCACAGCGGACGACCTCGCCGACGAAGGCACGGATGCCCCGATGCAGCGGTTGCAAGACCTGGCGACCTACCGGCAGGATTTGACGGCTGCCTGCGCGCCGGCCGCCACCTGGAGCACGCGCTGGGCAGCCATCTTTGGGCCGCTGCACAGGGCCATTCAGGCCCACCAGCTGCCAGTAAAAGCCCTGCACGACCTGCTGGATGCCTTTGTACAAGACGTTGAAAAAAGCCGGGACGCCGCCGGCTACGCCACCCAGGCCGAACTGATCGACTATTGCCGCCGCTCGGCCAACCCCGTGGGGCGACTGCTGCTGCACCTTTACGGCGTGACCGACGCGCGCGCACTGGCTTTGAGCGACGACATTTGCACCGCCTTGCAACTCATCAACTTCTGGCAAGACCCCAGTGTGGACATCCCCCGGGGTCGCTACTATTTCACCCGGGAAGACTGTGAGCAGTTTGGTGTCGCGCAGGCGGACGTGTTGGCCTCCCGGCAAAGTGTGGCCGTCACGAAGTTGATCGGGTTTTATGTGCAATCAGCCCGGGTCCGCATGCTCAAGGGCGCCCCCCTGGTTCACCAGGTACCTGGGCGCGCCGGCTGGGAGCTGCGCTTGGTGGTGCAAGGTGGCCTGCGCATTCTGGACAAAATTGAAGCACTGCAATTTGCCACCCTGGACACTCGCCCCAAGCTCACGGGGCGGGATTTCCCTGTGATGCTGTGGCGCGCCCTGTGGATGTGACAATATAAGAATGAGCCCCCAAGACTATGTCCAGCAAAAAGCCGCCGCCTCGGGCAGCAGCTTTTATTACGCCTTTTTGTTTTTACCCAAGCCCCGGCGCGCGGCCATCACCGCGTTTTATGCCTTTTGCCGGGAGGTGGACGACGTGGTGGACGACATGGTTGACCCCGGTGTTGCCGCCACCAAACTGGGCTGGTGGCAGACCGAAGTGGCCAACGCCTTTGCGGGCCGCCCCAGCCACCCGGTGATGCAGGCCCTGATGCCGCTGGCGGCCGACTATCACATTGAACAACGCCACCTGCTGGCGGTGATTGAAGGCTGCCAGATGGACCTGGCGCAAACCCGCTACCTGGACTACCCCGGCCTGCAGCGCTACTGCCATCTGGTGGCAGGCATTGTGGGCGAGGTGGCAGCCAACATCTTTGGACAAACCCAAACCCAGACCACGGCCTACGCCCACAAATTGGGGCAAGCCCTGCAACTCACCAATATTTTGCGTGACGTGGGTGAAGATGCGTTGCGCGGGCGCATCTACCTGCCTGTCAATGAGTTGCAGCGGTTTGATGTCAAGGCGCATGAAATCCTCAAACGCACGTATTCAGATCGATTCACCGAACTCATGAAATTCCAGGCCCAACGCGCCCAGGACTTGTACGACGAAGCGCTCGCCCTGCTGCCTGACGCCGACCGCCGGGCGCAAAAGCCGGGCCTGATGATGGCCAGCATCTACCGCGCCCTGCTCACCGAGATTGAGCGCGACAACTTCCAGGTG
>CAZBKX010000514.1:0-1565 GCA_964492535.1 uncultured Rhodoferax sp.
TTGCGGTTGAGGCGTAAGAGACTATTCCGGTTTTTTTCTCAGTTTGTTTAACGATGGATTTTTCGCTTTGTTGTCGTGCCCGCAGGAGGCCGGCCTGGGCGACCGAAATCGCCCAAGCCTGCGGTTTACGAGTCCTTCTCGGCGCTCGGGTTGCTTCCCAGCAGAGCCCTATCCTCCGGATGGACAAATTGGTTTTGCGTTCTTTCATGTTCAATTGCAAGCCGGATCTCCAACCAGCAGCATTTTCTTTTGCGCCGCGCGTTTTGCCTGCCGACGTTCGCGGGCAGCTTCCAGTTTGGCGTCGCGGTCTTTCCAGATCTGTTCCGCCCGACCGGCCAACTTGTCCTGCGGCGTCACATAGCCGATGGCGCTGTGCAGGCGCACGGTGTTGTAGTGGTCCACGAACTCCGCGACGACTTGCCGCGCCTGTTCCAGATTTAACGGGGTTTTGGGCCGGATGGCCTGCGCTTTCAACGTCCGATGCCACCGCTCCAGTTTGCCGTTGCTTTGCGGGTAATGCGGACTGGTGAACACATGGCTGGTTTGCCATACCCGGATGAATTCCTTGAATTCTTTGGCCACAAACTGCGGACCGTTGTCGCTGATGATCCGAGGGCGGGCTTGCGGATACTGCTCCCGCGCCCGTTGCAGCACGATCTCGGCGTCGGCTTCCTTCATGGCTTCACGAATTTCCCAATGCACGATGAAACGGCTGGCCCCATCCAGGATCGAGCACAGGTAGTAGAAGGTGCCGCCGATGTTCACGTAGGAAAAATCAATGTGCCAGTGTGCGTGCGGCTGGAGCGGCTGCACGAAGCCGGTGCCTTTGCGCGTGGATTTTTGCCACAGACTTTGCAGCAACCCGGCCGCTTTCAAGACCCGGTAAACACTGCTGGGGCTGACAGCCACCACGTCGGCATCCAGCATCATGAACGCCAGACGCCGATAGCCTTCCAGTGGGTTCTTTTTGGCGAATTCGGTGATGGAGAGTTTTTCCCAATCCTCCAGCCAGTGGTCGCGCGGCACCAGACCGTTGTGCTCGTTGGCCTGGCCGTAGCGTCCCCGCCACCGGTGGTATTGACGCGGGGCCAGTTCCATCCAGCCCAGCAACCGCTTGGCCGGCAGTTCGGTGCGCTCCGTCCAGTGGCGGACAAAGTCCACCACCTCGTCCCGAAGGTCATGGGCAACCCAGTTCACGTTCAGCTTTCCCCAAGACTTTTTTTTAACAGGATGTGCTCAGCGATGATCGCGGCGATCACCTCATCCTTCCGTTTGAGCTTATCTTCCAGCTGGGTCACACGGGGCTCGGCCTGGCGGCTGGCCCGCCCGGTCGTCTTGGCGAAGGCCGCCGCGCCGTTCTCGAAGAAGGTCTTCTGCCACTGATAGAACTGCGTCGGCGTGATCCGATGCTTTTCACACACCGCCGAAATCGGCGTCTTCTCCAAAAGATGCTCCCGGAGCATCTTGATTTTTGGCTCAGGGCTGAACTGTCTGCGTTGGTTGGTTTCGTTTGGTTTGTTGTCGTTGCTCATGGTCTTTTCCAGGTCAGGAAAAGCATCTTAACT
>CAZBKX010000515.1:0-2055 GCA_964492535.1 uncultured Rhodoferax sp.
TGGGTGATCCGGCCATGACGTTGTGACAGGCCACACAGTTGGCTTGCATGCGGTCAGCCTGGGCGTAGCGCAACACAGGGGTTCCATTCAAGACCTCCTGGCGTACAAAGGGCTGATCAGGGTGCTGCTCCAGGTGGGCCAGAGCATCGGTCTGAAAGGTGTCGAGTTGGCGTTCGACCACCCGCCAGGAGAACGGTTTTGCGCTGAACAACGCCACTTGGTAGCCGGCCTCGGTCTTGGAGAGGTAGTGGCCCAGGTCAATCGTCAAGGTGGCAGGCAAGGGCAAAGACTCGGGGACTTCTTTGTAGAGGTGGGAAACACCCATGCCTCCCGCCTTGGCCAGAGGCAATATCTCGGAGGCGTAGAAATTTCGAAAATGCGTGATGGACTGGGCCTGCCTGGTGGCGGTGTCAATCATGTAAGTCTGCACCACTGCCTGGGCCGACGTATAGTTGTACCAAGCCACATACAGCAGCGAGGCCACCAGGAAAACGGCCAGGAATGGCATGGCCAGGGGATTCAGATAGATGGGACGCATCGAAAACCTTGGGATAGATTCAGGAATGAAGTTCGGGTGGCACCAACAGCCGTTCAGCTCATTTATCCGACCACCCGTAACGGGATTGTGACGGGGCCGTCGTTCACCAGATGAACTTTCATGTCGGCGCCAAACCGGCCGGTTTGGACCAACGGGTGCAGCGCCAGGGCGTGAGCCACGACATAGTCATACAAGCGGCGTCCCTCATCCGGCGGCGCTACGGCACTGAACCCGGGCCGGGTGCCGCTGGAGACATCGGCCGCGAGGGTGAACTGGCTCACCACCAGCAAGCCTCCCACCCTGCCTTGCCCGTCCATGTTTTGTACGCTGTGGTTCATCTTGCCTTGAGCATCATTGAAAATGCGCAGCTTCAAGAGCTTGGCCAGCAATTTGTTGGCCACCGCCTCGGTGTCTCCCCGCTCTGCGCACAGCAGCACCAGCAAGCCGGGTCCGATTTCACCTACCACGGCACCGTCAATCACCACGCGTGCCTCACTCACGCGCTGCAACAAGACCATCATGAGTACACCCTCGTCATGTTCGATCCGGCTCATCGCCAAGATGCGCCTCCACGTCGGTGGGCAGCAATTGAATGGTGGCACGCAGCCCCGGCACGGCGCCCATCAGCGCCTGCTCTACCCGACCACGGACCGCCGCCGCACGCCCCAGCGACCAGCTATCGGGCATGTGCATGTGCAAGTCCACAAAGCGGCGCTGGCCAGAGCGGCGTGTGGTGACATGGTCAAAACGGACGGTGTGGTGATCAAAGTCTTTGAGCACTTTTTGAATATTGGCTAGCACCTCGGGCTCCAGGGCTTCGTCCATCAACCCCTGCGACGAGCGCCAGATCAAATGAAAACCCTCGCGCAAAATATTCATCGCCACGCCGATGGCCACCAACGGGTCCAGCCAGAGCCAGCCGGTCAAGCCCACGGCACCAATGCCCACCACCACCCCCACCGAGGTCCACACGTCAGTCACCAAATGGCGAGCGTCGGCCTCCAGCGCAATAGAACGGTGCACTTTGGCGGCCTTGAACATGACCCAGACCAGGAGCCCGTTGAGCCCCGAGCTGACCACCGACAAGACCAGGCCCCAGCCTACTTGCTGAATGGGCTGGGGGTCCAGAATCCGGTGGCCGGCGGCCCACATGATGCCCATGGCGGCAGCAATAATCAAAATGCCTTCAAAACCACTGGAAAAATACTCGGCCTTGTGGTGACCGTAGGGGTGGTCATCATCGGCCGGGCGTTGGGCAATGGTGACCATCATCAGCGCAAAAATGGCGCCGGCCAGGTTGACAAACGACTCCATGGCATCCGACAGCAGCCCCACAGAGTCCGTGATGTACCAGGCCAGCGTCTTGAGCGTGATGGTGATGATGGCCACGACAACAGATGCCCACAACAGGGCTTTGGCAGACGGCAGGCGTAAGGTTGGTCCAGCATTGTTCATCTCGTGATTGTGCCCAACCCGTACCGAGGCCCAGATGGCCACCTCTGGGGCTGATAGCCTCA
>CAZBKX010000516.1:0-5150 GCA_964492535.1 uncultured Rhodoferax sp.
CGCAATTTTGCCCGGCGGGGCGCCCAGCATGCGCAGCAGCGCCAGGTCGGCGCGGCGCTCCCGCACGGCGCTCCACAAGGCAATGAACACGCTCAAACCGGCGGTGAGCAAGAGCACGCCGGCAAACGCTCGCAGCACGTCGGTGCCAATGCCCAGCATGCTCAGGAGCCGGGTGATCTCCAGGGCCGGTGCGGCCGCCTGCATCTCGGTGCTGGTGTTCACATAGCGCGGCAGGCTCACGGCGGCCATGGGTGTTTTGTAACGCACCAGCGCCAAGGTGAGCTCACGCTCGTCTTCCATGACGGCGCGGTCGTCGGCGTCCACGGCGGTGTAGTCCTCGTGCACCTTCCAGACCGAGGCGGTGTCGGTCAGGATCAGGCGGTCCAGCACGCTGCCGCCGGGTGCCAGAATGCCGGTCACCACGTAAGGGTTCTCGCCATGGGCGTGACCCCCCGCGCCCAAGCCGTGGGAGCCCACAAAGCTGCTGCCCAGCGCAAGGCCCAACTGGCGCGCGGCCGTGGCGCCCAGCACCACCTGCATGGGGGCATTCCACAGGCTGCCCTGCGCCAGCGTGGCCTGGTAGTGCATGGGGTAGGCGTGGGAGGTACCCACAATGCGATAGCCTTGGTAGTTGTCGCCCAGGCTGATCGGGATGATGCTGGCCACCATCGGGTGTTTCTCAAGTGCCTTGACAGCCTGCATGGGGATGTTGCCGGGCGGCACATCAATGTGAAAGACCCCCGACAAAATCAGTTGCATGGGGCTGCCCTTGGCCCCCACCACCAGGTCAATACCGGCCAGGTCGCGCTCAAAGGCTTTGTTGAGCTGGTGCCCCACCAGCACCAAAAAGGCGATGCTGGCCAGCCCCAGGCTCAACAGCAGCAGGTTGAGTGCCGCGCCCAGGGGGCGTGACCACAGGTAGCGCCAAGCCAGCGCGAGGGTCTTCATGATTTGTTTTTCATAGCTGTTGAGACAATAGATTCAGCGAATGGAAGCTACTTTGGCCATTATTTCCCCGTGGAATCAGTGCGGCCACCCGGGCGTCGTGGGTGGCAATCACCAGCGTGGCGCCATCCCTGCGGGCGGTCTCCAGCAGCAGGCCTACGGCGGCAGCAGCCGAGGCGTCGTCCAGGCTGGCGGTGGGCTCGTCCGCCAAGATCACTTGCGGCTGCATGAGCACGGCACGCGCCAAGGCCACGCGCTGCGCTTGCCCGCCCGAGAGTTGTGAGGGTTTGCGCCGGGCCAGGTCTTGCACCCCCAACGCCGTCAAGGCAGCGCCAATGCGCACCGGGTCTTCGGGCTGGCCACAGGCCCACTGGGCCAGCGCCAGGTTGTGCTGCACATTCAGGGCCGCACTCAGGTGCAGTTTTTGGGGCAAAAACCCGATGACTCTGGCACGCCAGGCGTCTGCGGCGATGTTGTCCAAAGCCCCCAGGCGCTGCTGCGCCACGGTCATCTCGCCCGAGGCGGGCGTGGCCAAACCCGCCGCCAGCGCCAGCCAGGTGGACTTGCCGCAGCCTGACGGACCGGTGAGCAGCAGCACGGCGCCCTGGGCCACGTCCACATCCGGAAAGGTCAGCGCCGGGCCGCTGGCGTAGCGGTAGGCAAGCGCTCGGGTCTGGATCATGGGTTGGGCCCGTCCGCGGAAAGGCTAGCGGTGCCCGTGGCGCAGTCCACACAGACACCCCGCACGGCAAAGTCCAGGCTCAAACCCTGGTAGCCCAGCGCTTTGAGGGCCTCCAGGGCCGTCTGGGCGGCGCGCTCCAGGTCCAGCGCATTGGCCTGCAGGGCTCCGGCCAGCGGGCTGTCGCGGTGGCAGCTCTGGCATTCAAAGTGGGGAATGGCGTGCACGCTGGTCGGCATGGCCTGGTAGCGACGCACGCGCTGGCTGTCCACCCGGCACAGCAACAGGCCCACTTGCGTGAGCCGGTCAATCAGCCGGTACAGCGTGACCCGGTCCAAGGCCACACCGTCGGCCAAGGCGTCATCCCCTTGCAACGCCACTTGCAACTGGGCGTGGGTGTACGTGGTGTCGGGGTGGGCCAACAGCCAGCCCAGGACGCGGCGCGCCGCACTGGTGCGGCGCAGGCCGTGGGCCGACAGCAAGGCATCAATGGCGTCCCCGGCCAAGCTGGCGGGTGGCATGGGTCGGGAGTGAGTTTGGGTCATGCGGTGCTGCGGCTCTGGAACCCCGTTATGGGCGATTTGAAATTTACTGCAACTTAATTGCAAAACAACTCAGCATCTAATGCAACCAAGTTGCATTAGAATCTGACGCAATCGAGTTGCATTATCCCTTCAATTCGAGCTACTGCTCACCGCTCTTTGTAAAGAACCCTGCCCCATGTCCCCCTCCTCACCCATCCCCCAGCCCCCCCGGCGCAGCGTGCTGGCCTGGCCCGCCTGGCTGCGGGTGCTGGCCGTGTTGCCTGCACTGGTACTGCTGTGGCTGGCGGTGCTGTGGGCCACCCTGGAAGCCGCGCCGCTATGACGACACAGCAGGCCACACCCCAGCCGGTCATCACGCTGGACAACCTGACCGTGAGCTACCGCCAGCACCCGGCGCTGCACCACATCAGCGGGCACTTTGCCCACGGCTCACTCACCGCTGTGATGGGGCCCAACGGATCAGGCAAAAGTACCTTGCTCAAGCGCCTGGCGGGCCTGCTGCCCCGGATGGGCGGCGACTCGGGCGCGCTGACCCTGCAGCCCGAGCCGCTGCGCATGGCCTATTTGCCGCAGGTCAGCGAGATAGACCGCAGCTTTCCGATGGATGTGTGCGACTGCGTGCTGCTGGGCTATTGGGGCAGCCTGGGGGCGTTTAGCCGCGTCAGCCCGGCGCTCCTGGCAGAGGTATTTGCCGCCTTGCACAGCGTGGGCCTGCAAGGCTTTGAGCGGCGCAGCCTGGGCACGCTATCCAGCGGCCAGCTGCAGCGGGTGATGTTTGCCCGCCTGCTGGTGCAAAACGCCGATGTGATTCTGCTCGACGAGCCCTTCAACGCGGTGGACTCCAAAACCACCGCCAACCTGCTGGGCCTGGTGCAGCTGTGGCACCAACAACAGCGCACGGTGATTGCCGTGCTGCACGACGAGGCGCAGGCGCGTCAGCACTTCCCGCAAGCACTGCTGCTGGCGCGCGAGCTGGTGGCCTGGGGCCCGACCGGCGAGGTGCTCACGCCCGCCAACCTGCAGCGGGCCCGCGCCATGGCCGAGGCCTGGGACGAAACAGCGGACCTGTGCGAGGTGGACGCATGACGACCAGCACGGCCCTGCTGTGGGATCTCCTGATCGGCCCGTTTGCCGAATTCGCCTTCATGCGCCGCGCGCTGGTGGCTACCCTGGCGCTGGCCTTGAGCGCAGCGCCCCTGGGGGTGTTTTTGACGCTGCGGCGCATGAGCCTGCTGGGCGACGCCCTGAGCCACGCGGTCTTGCCGGGGGTGGCGCTGGGCTACATGGTGGCGGGCCTGTCCATCACGGCCATGGCTTTGGGCGGCGTGCTGGCCGGCATGCTGGTCGCCGGCCTGGCAGGCTGGGTGAGCCGACTCACCCCCCTCAAGGAAGACGCCAGCCTGGCCGCCCTGTACCTGATGGCGCTGGCCTTGGGCGTGACCCTCATCTCATGGGCTGGCACCCAGCTTGACTTGCTGCACCTGTTGTTTGGCAGTGCGCTCGGCGTGGACCACAGCGGCCTGTTGCTGGTGGCCGGTGTGGCCACGGCCAGCCTGCTGGCCCTGGCGCTGATGTACCGCGGCCTGGTGCTGGAGAGCTTTGACCCCGTGTTTTTGAACGCCAGCCGCAGCACCCACCGGGGCACGGGCCGCCGCTGGGGCAGCTGGTTTTGGCACCAGGCGTTTCTGATGCTGGTGGTGGTGAATCTGGTGGCGGGGTTTCAGACCTTGGGCACGCTCATGGCGGTGGGTTTGATGATGATTCCTGCGGTATCGAGCCGCCTGTGGCACGACACCCTTCCTGCGCAACTGCTCAACGCCAGCGCCCAAGCCGCGCTGGCGGGCATGGCCGGCTTGCTGCTGTCATACCACCTCGACACCCCCTCGGGGCCCACCATCATTGGCTGCGCCGGGGCACTGTATGTCGGCTCACTGCTGCTGGCCCCGGGGGGCTGGTTGCCGCGCTGGTGGACCACCTCGCACCGGGTGGCCTGAGCCTGCTGCCGCTTTTGCACCCCTCTTCTTCTCACTTTGCCCTCAAGGTTTACCCATGCACACCAACCGTCGTTTTCTTCTGGCCAGCCTTGCGCTCGCCCTCTCCATCCCCTTGGCAGCCCCGGCCGCCGAGCCTGTTGCCGTGACCGCCAGCTTCAGCATTCTGGGGGATTTGGTGAGTGTGGTCGGTGGCCCGCGCGTCACGGTGACCACCCTGGTCGGCCCCGACCAGGACGCCCACAGCTTTGAGCCCCGCCCGACCGATGCCAAGACCCTGCTGACCACACAACTGCTGGTGACCAACGGCCTGGGCTTTGAGCCCTGGGCCGACAAGCTGGCCAAGGCCGCCGGCTACAAGGGCGACAAGGTCGTGGCGACCACCGGCCTCAAAGGGCTCACGCCGGCGCCAGCCCCAGGCGCTGACAAGCACAAAGGCCACAGCGGGCATGCGCACGGGACCGTCGACCCCCACGCCTGGCAGGACTCCCACCACGTGGTGGTCTACGTGCGCAACATCGCCGCAGGCCTGACCCGGGTGCACCCGGCGGGTGCCGCCATCTATCGGACCAATGCCGACGCCTACATCAAAGAACTGCAGGCGCTGGACACCTGGGCCCAGGCCCAGTTCGCCGGCTTGACACCCGCCCAGCGCAAGGTCATCACCTCGCACGATGCCTTTGGCTACCTGGGTGCGCGCTACCAGATCCAGTTTTTGGCGCCGCAAGGGGTGAACACCGACGTCGAACCCAGCGCCAAACAAGTGGCTCAACTCATCCGGCAAATCCAGCGCGAAAAAATCCGCGCGGTGTTTGTGGAAAACATGAGTGACCCCCGCCTGATGGCCCAACTCAGCCGGGACGCGGGCGTCACCGTGGGTGCGGCCCTGTACTCCGACGCCCTCTCCCGCGCGGGCCAGCCAGGCGCCACCTACCTGCAGATGATGCGCCACAACGTGAGCCAGATTGCTGCCGGGATGAAGCTGAATTG
>CAZBKX010000517.1:0-6433 GCA_964492535.1 uncultured Rhodoferax sp.
ACGCCGATGACGCATGCCCCCCGGGGAAGCAGCCACCCGAGCCGCCATCTTTCACACCCCATTGCCAGTGCGACACGTACGTGGCCAGCCCCCCAAAAGACTGCAGGTCCCACGGACAACTGGTCAGACTAAAGCGTTTCATGCCACTGATCGTCAGCAGGGCTAACGTGACGCCGACCACCATCTCAAGCCGCTCCATGCGCTGGTAATCCCTGAAGACACCCACCGGGCGCCACACCATCACCCACAGGCCGACAAAAGCCACCAGGGCAAGTTCCCGCGCGGCGGTATGCAACACGGTCTCCAGCCACCACTGGTCCCGCAGCGGAAAACCGCCCGCAGTGCCCAAGCCAGCCATGACGCTCAGGTCCAGCCCCGAGGCGTCCCAGGCGACCAGGCAGCCCAGCAAGAGCAGGGTACGCCTCGGCCAGGGGTGAAATGACACGGCAAAGAATGAAGAAGAGGGTGTGCCCGTTGGGTCCATATGCTGCATTGGAGCTGAACACCCTTAACTCACACTTAACCCAGCGTTTGATGCTTCTGGTGTCACCACACGGGAATTCCGTGCGCACACGTCAACCCTCCCCGCGTCCTGATGTCAACAAACGTCGTTTCAAAGCATCCGTCAGCACGTCGTACAGCACCTTGCCCGTGGGTGGATCACTGAACAATCGAAACCTGGGCGTCAGACCCATCACGCCACAGGACAAAAAGTCCCGGATGACTTGGGACCAGCACTTAGGCCCACCCTGGTTGACGACACGGAGCATCGATCCCAGCGAAATATGCGCCCCATACCAACAATTGACATTGATTGCGGGCTCCAGAGATCTGAGGTGATGCCACCACAAACGGGGGATAAACAGGAGCTCACCCGGCTCAATGACCGCGGTCATGGGCCGGACACCAGAAAACCGTGGAAATCGATCCAGATCTGGTTGATCTGGATCGACCTGGCTTTTTTCGATGTTGTCACCAAAGGGATAGATTGCCCCACTCTGTTCGGGCGACAACAAAAGAACGCTCTTGCGTCCAAATATCTGGGCGTTGATGTTGTCAAAGCGATCAAAGTGAAGGCCCGAGCGGGTGCCTCCTGAACCGAGCCAAAAATAGAGACTGATGTTGCGGGAGGAAGGGGGCAAAAGAGTGTCGAATGCAGTGGCACTCTGCAAACCAGGGAACTGCTTGACCGACAACTGGTGCAAATAGCTGGGTCTGGGCGCGTCATCCATGCGCCGCACAAATTCGGCCATGCTGGTCCGCAGGAGATGCTCTGCCGGGCTCAAGGCATAGGGTACGCCTTGCGTAGGAAGGTCCACGCTGGCTGTTACCGGAAAGTCACCATAACGCTTCACGAAATAGTCGGGCGTCCACTCTTGCGTGGCCAGCCAGCTGCCAATACAACCCGTCGCAATGAATGGGCGGGTCTGCCCATCAAGGTGCGTCGCAAGGTCTTCTTGCGAAGCGAACGCGATGCGCGGGATAGACATGCCGCGCACCAGGTCAGATCGGGCAGGCTGCATAGTCATCATGATGGTCTCGCTTTCTGGGCATTCAGGCTGATCACTGACGTCAAGACATCGACCATGGCGTCAAGCGTGGCAAAAGACAGGTCTTGATGCAATGGTAAAAATATCAGGTTGGCATAGAGCTGAGCCGCCTCAGGGAAATGCGCAATTGGCAAGCTGGGGTGTATCACCCCATCCCAAGCAGCAGCGGCAACGCCCCGCGCACGCAACTGCTTGTGCAGGTCTTTGACAAGGCTGGACATCACGGGAAACACCCAGGGGCAGGTGCCCGTTGGCAGGCAGGGAAATAACGGGGTGATACCCGCGAGCCCGGCTGTGGCCTGCAGCAGGTGCTTGTAATTGGCACGCCGCTGTTCCACGATTCGGCTCACCGCGGAATTTTGCAGGACGCGCTGTGAGAGATACGCCATGGGTTGGTCTGCCAGAGATGAATCAAATGAAGGTGACTCCTCTTTTAAAATCGGCACACCGTCTGTCGTGCTGGCTTCGCAAGGCAGGGTGCGCTTCATCCTCTTGAGACCAGCCTGCACCCCGTTGGCCAAGGTGGCAGCGAGGCCGCCTGAGTCGACGCATAGCTTCTCCATCAAGTGCTTTTTCATCCTGAGCGAGTGACGCCAGCCTGCCGCGCGCAAGGTCACCGCCCCGGCACCAGGCTCGGTATTGTTGACCAGACAAGCACCTTCGTGAAGCGGCAAGAACTTTCTGAAACTGAACACACTGATATGGCCATGGCTGCCAAGGGCTCGCCCTGCAGCGCTGTCGACAAGCACATGTGCACAGTCTTCAATCAGGAACAGTTGGTGCGCCTCGCAGAGCTCTTTCAGCCGATCGATGGGTGCCTCAAACCCGAAGTAGTGCACGGCCACGATGGCTCGCGTTTGGGCATCTACCTTTCTCGACACATCAACAAGATCGGGCATGCAATCCAGGCCAACCTTGTAAAAAACAACCCGGGCACCGAACGCAAGAATGGGTTCAACAAAAGCCGCGCAATGGTACGCAGGCACCAGCACTGTTTGACCTTGCTTGATACCAAGCACACCCAGCCCATGAAAAATTGCATGCCTGGCAAGTGACAGGTAGGTCGTTGACGGCCGGGCGAGGATTGCGGGCAATCCAGCCCGCGTTCCACGTCCGGCGAGCAAACGCCAAGTTAACCGGGTTTCATCGGAGGCCACCCCATAGGCATCAGCCTTCGTTGCCAGCGATTCCGCGGCCGTCCCGGCCAAAGTCATGTGCCCACCATACCAAACCGGTTGCCCGCCCGTCGGAACAGCCGTACCGCATTCAAACCCCTACGTACGACACCATTGCGGTAAAAATTAAGATGAAACATCGAACGGATTTCATCGGTCCATTTGAGAGTCCACCCATCAGTTGCGCGTCCATAAAACTCGATCACTTCAACGCCACGCTCCTGATGGAGATGGCGAATAATTGCTTCTTGCAACAGAAAACCGGGCGCATCGCGGCGATATTCAATGTCGAAGGTGATCTTTAAAGAGATCAACATGCGGCCTCGAAGAATACAGAGCTGGCTGGCCACCGGTTTGCCGTTGAAAAGCAGCTCGTAGATAACACTCTCTCCGCTCGCGGACAGCGCCTGCATCATGGACACGTAAAACTTCCCTTGCGGATCGGCCATGTTGACAGCAGTTCCACATGCACCCTTCCAGCCCTCTGTCTCCATGTGGCAGTAGTTGCGCAAGCCCTGCTCCATGCTGTGGGGCTCGCGCAGAACCCGCAGTTGCACTTGGGTCCCCTCACGCTCCAGGCGTCGACGCCGACGCGCATTTCCGTCTCGCAACTCGTCGGGACGGCTGTGCCAATACAGATCAAAGTTTTGTTTCAGACTGATTCGACCAGTTTCAATGTGAGCGACTGGTTCAATCTGCGGCGAAGTACCGGATCGAGACATGCAACTGTGCTCGGGGTCCTGCTGCATGACGCCCAACAACAAGGGATAGCCAGGCAAATGGCGAAGTAATTCACCGACTTGTTGCTCCACCCGCGCCGGATTGGAAAACAACAGATTTCCGATCGGTTGTTGTGATGGCTGAAAGGTGCTCCAGGCACCTTGCCCTTGTTGAAATAGAAGCAGCATGGCTGGCGAACTGGAACTGCTATCCCGTGCCAGGATAATCCGGCGCTCACCCAAGTGCTGCAGTAGCAACTGGACAAAACGAGAGTCCAGCAAGATGTGGTTGCTGGCTGCAGCGTTCAACTCATCCCACAAAGGCCGATGAGCTTGAAAGGTCTGAGCCGCATCGGTGAGTGTCCAGACCATTGGTTTTTGAGAGCCCGTCGATATTGTTGAAAATGCAACCTCAATGACACGTGGTCATTGCCTGCCGCTACTCCCCATGGGGCCCAGTCTGTCGATTGAAGCCCATCACTAAAAGCGATTGAACCCGAACAGTGACGGCCCTGATTTGACAATACGCAAGCGCACTCGCCCCGCATGAGTTTCACGCTGGCGCGTCAGCTATTCCTGAACACCCCCATGGCTGAAGACCGCACGTCCCAAAGTCTGGGGAAAGATGGCACATCAATGTCACGCACGGGGAACCATGCAATTTCCATTCGGCTCCGTGGGTCCGCTCCGCGTTCCGCCAACCAGCAGTGGCCTGCCACAATGAGGTTCAGCTGGCCTGTGACCGGCTCTCTACAAGGTGGTTTTGATGCGGGTATTGGTGGTCGAAGATGATCCGGGCATTGCGGCAGGCTTGTTGGCCACGCTCAAGGCGGCGGGCTATGCACCGGATGCCTGTGCCAGCCTGGCCAGTGCGTCCAGCGCGATTGCCGTGGAGGTGTTTGATCTGGTGTTGCTGGACCGTGGCTTGCCCGACGGCGACGGCCTGCAGTGGCTGCGCCAGCTGCGCGAGCGTGGCTTGAAACTTCCGGTACTGATTCTTACCGCCCGCAATGCCCTGCCCGACCGGGTGGCCGGTCTGGACGAAGGGGCCGACGATTACCTGGTGAAACCCTTCGAGCCCGAGGAGCTGCTCGCCCGGATGCGCCTGGCGTTGCGCCGCAGCGAAGGGCGAGCGTCGCCCCTGCTGCGCCATGGCGAACTGGAGATTGACCCTGCCGCCCACACCGTGACCCGCGCAGGCCAGGCAGTGAACTTGAGGGTCAAGGAATTTGCCTTGTTGCTGGCCCTGCTGCGCAGTGGGGGGCAGGTGCTGTCGCGCCAGCGGCTTGAAGAAACGCTCTACGGCTTTGACGAGGCGCTGGACAGCAACGCACTTGAAGTTCACATTCACCACCTGCGGCGCAAACTGGGCGATGATGTCGTCAAGACGGTGCGGGGGGTCGGTTACTTTGTACCCCGCCCCGGGGACAAGTCCGCCAGCCAACCCGGGAGGGGCTGATGCCTCACTTCAGGCAAGTCCGCCAAACCCGCTCGCTGTCGCGTCATTTATGGCAATGGACCCTGCTGGCCCTGGCTGCGGTCTGGTTCACACTGTCTGCGGTGGCTTATTACACCGGGCTGCACGAGGCCAGCGAGGTCAACGATGGCCAGCTGGTGTCCAGCGCGGAACTGATTCTGAGAATGAGCGAGGCCGCCCCGCTCCCCGCAGAGCCAGCAGCAGTGCCCAGCGGCGAGGTAGCGCGTGGGCCCGATGCCTCGGGCTACTCACCCGAACTGCATGTGGTGGTGTGGGTCAAGGGCCAGTTGAGCCTGGACACCCACGGCCTCGCGCTGGCTTTGCCCGCGCCACTGGCACTGGGGCACCAAACCATCACGGTGGTGCGCGGCGAGCGCAGCACCCGATTCCGGGCCTATGTGGCTGAAGCCACCACCTTGCAGGGTGGGACCCGGCGGGTCGCTGTGCTGGTCGATACCAGCCGCCTGAAAGCGCTGGCACGCGACATTGCCGAGCACATCGTGCGCCCCGCCATCATCCTGCTGCCACTGATTGCGCTGCTGTTGGGCTGGGTGATCCGCCGGGGCCTGCGGCCGGTGAACCAGCTCTCGCAAGAGATTGCAGCCCTGGACGTGGATACCGGTCAAATGCTGGGGCCAGACCAGCCCTTCAGGGAACTGGTGAGCACGGTGGAGGCCATCAATGGTCTGGTGCAACGCTTGCAGACGCAAGCCCAACGGGAGCGGCAATTTGCCTCGGACGTGGCCCATGAGTTGCGAACGCCTCTGACCGCGCTGGTACTCCAGGCCCGCCTGGTGCGCGAGGCCAGCGCACCAGAGCAGCGTGATGCGGCTGCCCAGCAGGTGGAGCAGCAAGCGCTGCGTTCAGGGCGAATCCTGTCGCAGTTGCTGGATCTCGCTCGTGCCCAGAATCTGGAGCGCAACACGCTCGATCAGGTGGATCTGTGCGCACTGGCGCGTAACGTCTTGAGTGAGCAAGCGCCTTCTGCGCATGACCTGGGCCAGGAACTGGGCCTGGCGGCCCCCCCTGCGCCGGTGTGGGTCAACGGCCACGCCACCATGCTGACCCTGGCCATGCGCAACCTGGTGGACAACGCCATTCGCCACACCCCGCCGGGGACCCAGATCGAAGTTCGGATTGAACAGACTCCAAACGGTGAGACCGTGCTGTCAGTGAACGACGATGGCGGACGCGCCGGCGCCATAGTGGCCAATCAGCCCGGACTGGGCATCGGTCTGACGCTGGTGCGCCGCATTGCGGAGTGGCACGGAATTGAGCTGCACACTGACCGCCCGCAAGCACCATTCACCACGCGGTTTGCACTGGTTTGGGCCCAGGGCAAGGCCCCGGGCGCCTGAGCAAGGGAACCGTTCAGGCCGGCAGAAACTTGTTCCACAGCGCGGCCAGCCAAACCAGAGCGCAAAACACCAGGCTCATCAGCACGGCAGCACTGCCCAAATCCTTGGCTTTTTTGGACAGGTCGTGCCACTCGGGGCCCACCCGGTCAATGGC
>CAZBKX010000518.1:0-1966 GCA_964492535.1 uncultured Rhodoferax sp.
TAATCGGCCACGTAGTTGCGCCCGGCCAGCGCATCGCGCATTTCGTCGTAGGCAGCGCGCAGCAGCTCCCAGGCGCGGCGCACCAAGCGCCAAGGGTGGAAGCCCTTCTGCGCCTTGACATACCGCGCATAGTCGGCAATCAGGCCAAAGGGCCGTACCAGCCAAACCGACACCGTGACCGCCAGCACCAGTACCGCCACCACGGACAACATGCCCGCATACAAGGTGCGGCTGCGCGCGGCGGCCACAAACTGGCCGAAGGTCTGTACGGGCTTTCCGACTGAGACCACACCAATGATCTCGCCGCTGCCTGGGCCCTGGGCATTGGTATTCCAGCGCACGGGGGCCGCCATGTACATAACGGCGGAGTTGGGGTCACCCAGAATGTCCAGCGAGGTGCGGGCGCCGTATTCACCCTTGAGTGTCATGCGCACATCGCGCCACTGCGAGAAGTCCTTGCCCAGCGATTGGCCGGTGGAGTCAAACACGACAGTGCCGTTGCGGTCGGTGACATAGGTGCGTAGCTCCACGCGGGTCTTGCGGGTGTCAAAGATCTGCGCTTCGAACTGGCGGGCATAGACGGCCTTGAACAGCGTCTCCAGCCGCACGGTGTCCAGTGCACCGCTGCGTACATCCTGCTCCACCAGTGCGGCCAGCACCTGGGAGGTTTCCACCAATGACTCTTCGGCAGACTCGCGGTAGCGCGGGTCCAGGTCCGAGACCACGTTGTACAGCACGGCGGCCAGGCCCACCGCGTAGATGAACAGAATGCCCAGAAAGATGCGGGTACGTTTACTCAATAGACCCCCACGCTCCGCCGCTGGGCGGGTTGCTGCCCCCCGAGGGGGCTGAACTTGCTTGGGGCGGCCCTGCGCGGCGTTTGGTGGAACCCACGCCTGCCAGTTGTTGTCAAGCCGGTTCTCCCGGCAGGTCTTCGTTCAGCGCATACCCCGTCCCGCGCAGCGTGCGGATGGGCTCCAGCCCGGGTGCCACGGCCTTGAGCTTGGCGCGCAGGGTTTTGATGTGGGCGTCCACCGTGCGGTCAAAACTGTCGTTGGCGTCCCCCCAGACCTTTTGCAGCAGCTCGTCTCGGGTGAAAACACGCCCCGGTTTTTGCACCAGCAGGCGCAACACGCCGTACTCGTAGCGGGACAGTTCCAGTGCCCGGCCATAGAAGCGGATCCGATGGCGCTCCTCATCCAGTAGCCACAGGGTGGGCGGGAGTGTGGCAGGGGTTGCCGATGTTGCTGGGGTGGGGGTCAACACGTTGGGCGCGGCGACAGCTGGTCGCGCACTGCGGCGCAGAATGGTGCGCACACGCGCTACCAGCTCACGTGGCGAAAAAGGCTTGGCAATGTAGTCGTCGGCCCCTAGTTCCAGTCCCACCACGCGGTCAATCTCGTCGCTGCGTGCGGTCAGGAACAACATGGGCACCTGGTTGCCACCGGGCAAGGCCTGCAGGCGGCGAAACAGCTCAAAGCCATTCATGTCGGGCAGTCCCACGTCCAGCACGGCCAGCGCGGGCAACTCAGCGGTAAATTGGGTCAAAGCCTCTGCCGCGGTGCTGCACCACACGGGCGTGAACCCGTCGGTGGACAGCACATACTGCAGCGTATCGGCAATGCCGGATTCGTCTTCCACCAAAAGAATGCGCGGTTTGGGAGTCATAGGGTCGCTATGGTAACGGGGGGTCGGTGTGGGAGGCTTTTTCCAGAGTTTGGCGGACTACCTACAGACGAAGCGCGTGATGCATCCGCCGCCATGCGCGCCGAGGCGTACTGGAGTGTTTTTGGTTGTACCGCGCTGCTACTTGCACCTGCACTCACGGCACGCAAGTGCCGAGATTTCTTTGCCCAACTGCGGTAAACAGGATCAAATGGTTGCCCCCCTCATCGGGCAAATTGGGTCGCCCACCGTAGTACACCGTCACCCAGCCCCAGCGGCATTGGCGCGCCAATGCCGCTGG
>CAZBKX010000519.1:0-3454 GCA_964492535.1 uncultured Rhodoferax sp.
CCCCTGGTGCCTCTAATGTTGGCTGGCGAGCAGATCGCGCCTTTGAATGTTTCATGCGGGGTGGCTGCCTGTCCTGCAATGACCGTTAGGCAGGGGTATCCGGTGACGCTCTCCCGCTCAGAGTGACCAGGATGTCATGACCGGGTTCGCCACCAACCAGGAGGTAGGCCCAGGCCGTATTGTAGCCGGCGGCGTGTAGGGTTTTATCCTGCCTGCCATATTCCAGGAGCGTGAATTCCCGATCATAGAGATACCAGACACCGGCTCCGGCTATGGTCAGGCTCGAGGCTGCCGGCAACTGGCGCCACTCGCCCAGGCCCTCATGGCCAATGGTCACCACACTTTGACCCCACTCCAAAGGCGATACCGTCGCCAGCGGACGGTACCGGAGGCTCCCCCAGATGACCCATTCCTCGCCGTTCCGGTCCTCGATCACCAAATTGCTAAGACCCCAACCGTTGTCGAGGGGAATCTTGAGGCACATGCGGGCGCGATCGTCGCTCTCCCGCGGATCCACGATCTGTACCAGTTCTATTCCCGCTGTTTTCACCAAAGCGGCCAGATAGCCCTCCAGACCCTGGATCTGTCCCAGGCCGAACAGAGGCGACTGGCGGCCCAGGGCCAGGAAGGCGCTGTAAAGGTCATTGACCATCAGCCAGCGTTGACCGACTCGCGCCTGCCATCGGGCCGACAGGGGCTGGCCGGCGGGCAGATCATGGCTATCGGGGAGTTCCATTTTGTAATGCCCGAGCCCGCCAGGCATGCGTACCGCCAGGTAACGGCGACCGGCGGTTACGACTAAGCGGTAAGCTATTTCCGGACGGTTTTCAGCCACCCAGCAACCGTCCTGGCGCAGTTTGATGCCCTCGATAGCAGGCTGCCATTGACCGTTGATGAAATTCAACAGGGTCAGGGTCCGGTCGGCCTGGGCCTCCAACCGGCGCGGGCCATAGCTGCTGGCGTAGAGGCCGGCGATGGCTGCCAGGTCTTCGTCGCTGACCGGGATGGCTGGCAGTGCGGCGGGTTCCAGATGCGCGGGAACGCTGGTGATACTCCCGCGCTCGGCCAGGGCATCGAGCAGGATACGCTCGGCCAGGACGCCGGCGGTGGTTGCCATAGCCAAGCCGTTGGTAAGAATAACCGCGACCGCAAGTCGCTCGTGGGGGGCGACGATTAAATAACTGTGATAATGATCGGCATCACCCCCCTTGTACCAGGCGGTCACCCCGACCGCCGCCAGTCCGCCTTGGCGAACGCCGTCCCAGCCGAGGCCAAAATGCACAGAGTGGTCCGTGATCGGGTTGAACGGCAAATTCACGATCTGGTCCCGACCCATCTCGGCCACGGCCTCAGTGGAGAGGATGCGCCGGTCCCCCAGACGGCCGCCGCTGAGGAACAACATCGCCAACTGTCCCATGTCGCTCGGCGTCGAAAAGAGGCCGCTGGCATAGACGTTGACATATTCCTGCGGCTCGGGCCGGCCTGCGCTATCCAGGGCGGGGGCAAAACTGCCGGAGTCAAATGGTTCCAGGGCGAAGCGACTGTGATGCATACCCAGGGGTTCCAGGATTTCCTGCCTGACGAAGTCGGTGTAGGACTGACCGGTCACCGCAGCGACCAGCAGTTCGATCAGGGTGAAGCCGTCGGTGCAATAGACAGCCATCTCGCCCGGTGCGTGCTTCAGGCGTTCGTTAGCCAGCGCGTCCCGAAACTGGGCGGCGTAGCCGTAAAACGGGATCACGGTAAGGACGTTGAGAAAATGAGTACCTTGCAAGCCGGACGAATGGTTGAGCAGCATGCGTACGGTGATGTCGCGATACGCTTCGCCGTCGGCCATGCGGAAGTCGGTTAAATAGCGCACCAGTGGGGCATCGAGTTCGATCAGCCCGCGATCGACCAGGATCATCGCAGAGACTGCTGCGATAACCTTGCTGCAGGAGGCGATGCAAAAGAGGGTTTCCGTGGTCGGCGCCAGGCCTCGGGTCTTGTCCATCGCCCCAAAAGCCTCGGCCCAAAGAATGCGCTGGTCATCGACCAGGGCGACAGTGATCGCGGAGGTCTTACTCTCACTGTTGGCCAGTTCCTTGAGGATGGCGGCGCGGGCATCGGTGATGGTGGCTTCGCAGGTGAGCGGGAGTCGGTCGGTGACGGGGGTAGTCGGGGTGGTCATAGGGAGCCTTTTCTTTAGGAAGAACCGTGCTTATCCGGTTAGCACCCAAGCCTACTACCTGTAGGTGGCCGTGATTTTTTTGCATAGAGTTCGGCATAGGTCGGCGCAGTAACATCGCCAGCAATGCCGAGCAGGGATCGGAAAGTATTGAACCCATCGCCCCATCGGGCACGCTCAAGGTAGGCCGCGCACGCCGCTTCATCCGGGAACAGTCGCTGAAACCCAGGAAGCGAGCGAGGGAACAGCAAATCGTCTCGCTCAAGCACGTCGATAACCATAACTATCCCAAGCTGACGCAGACGCTTAACATACTACCGGTAGTGGTCTTGAGACAACCGGATAAGCACGGTCCGATCAATGAGTTACTGCTGCCGCACCGAACAGATTGGTCGTTTTGGTGACCAAAACATACTCCATCACAAACTCGGAGCCTACCGCCCGGAAATCCTTGTGCCGCAAGGGTTTCAGAGTTCTGCACCAAATCCTCAAGGTCAACAGGTTTGGAGAATTTGGGGGTTAAGAGTGGCAGTTCAGGGGGTATTTATGCGTTTTGCGTAGGAACGAAGTCAACAGCTATAAACGAAAAACCCCGCAAACACTGGCGTGTAGCGGGGTTTTCGTTTCTGCCATAGACAGTTTGCTGCCATGTTATTTGGCGGGGTCGGGGGATTCGAACTGTCGATTCCGAAGTGCCCTTCTGCCGCATTGCAATCAATCACTTACAAATTCGCACAAAGTTTTATTTGGTCCCACTCGACCTTCTTGGGCAGGTCCGCGGTGACGCGAACGTTGCCGTCATCGAAATGGACGACACCAGTGTCCTTGCCTTGGGCGAGCCGCAGCGCTTTGGCTTGCAGGGCGTAGCGCATGTCGATGGCGCGCTCGATGTGCTCCAGCTGCTTTTTCGCGTCGGTGACTTCGGTCATGGCCGCGATCAGTGCGTTCTGCAACAGGTCCGGGGAGGCTTCGGACAGTTGAATGGCCGGCATGGCCGCGACTTGAGCGAGGAGTTGGCGGTTCATGCCGCCACCTCGGACAAGTCACGCTCGGAGGTGCCCTTACGCAGGCATTGCGCCTCGTAGGCCTCAACGTCCGTCATGCGGTAGCGGATATAGCCGCCAATCCGCATCCACCGGCATCCCTGCCCTTCACTGCGCCAGCGAGCGAGGGTTTCCCCGCTACAGTTCCACCGTTCCGCAAGTTCTTCCGGCGTCAGGTGCTTTACGTTATTCACGATCATCTCCTGTCAAACAGCCACAATTGGCGTAGGACGAAGATTGGATT
>CAZBKX010000520.1:0-1667 GCA_964492535.1 uncultured Rhodoferax sp.
GTTGGCTCCGGAGGCCGCACCGGACGCAGCACCGGCGCTGTCGGCCTTGCCGGTGACGAACTGGCCGATGAGGTTCTCCAGTACCACCGCCGACTGCGTCTGCGCGATGGTGTCGCCGGCGGCCAGGTTGGCGTCGTCGCCGCCGGGTTCCAGGCCCACGTACTGGTCACCGAGCAGGCCCGAGGTCAGGATCTTGGCCGCCGAATCCTTCGGAAACTGGTACTCGCGCTCGATCTCCATCGTGATCACGCCCTGGAAGGTCTTGGCGTCGAGCGAGATCCTCTTCACCCGGCCGACGAGGACGCCAGCGCTGCGCACCGGCGCGCGTGGCTTGAGGCCGCCGATATTGTCGAAGCGTGCCTGCACCGTGTAGGTGTCGCGGCCGCCAATGCTGCCGAGGTTGGCCGCCTGCAGGGCCAGGAAGACCAGCCCCAGCATGCCCAGCAGCACGAAGGAGCCGACCAGGATCTCGATCTTTTTCTTGCCCATACCTGAAGACTCCTGTCCGAGCGCGTGCTCAGGGCCTCGAGAACATGAGCGCCGTGAGGATGAAGTCCATCCCCAGCACCCACAAGGAAGAGATCACCACGGTGCGCGTGGTGGCGTAGGCCACGCCCTCGGGCGTGGCCTCGGTTTCATGACCCTGGTACAGCGCCACCACGGTGCAGATGACGCCGAACACGGCGGCCTTGACGACCCCGTTGCCGACATCGCGCCAGACGTCGACGCCCGTCTGCATGATCGACCAGAAGTTGCCCGCGTCGACGCCGATCAGCATCACCGCCACGACCCAGGCGCCAAGGATGCCGACGGCCGAAAACAGCACCGCCAGGATGGGCATCGAGATGATGCCGCCGATGAGGCGCGGCGCCAGCACGCGCGCCTTGGGGTCGACGGCCATCAGTTCCATCGCCGCGAGTTGTTCGCCGGCCTTCATGAGGCCGATCTCGGCGGTGAGCGAGGTGCCGGCGCGGCCGGCGAAGAGCAGCGCCGCCACCACCGGCCCGAGCTCGCGCACCAGCGACAGGTTGACGATCAGGCCCAGGTTCTCGGCGGCGCCGTAGATCACCAGCGCGTAGTACATCTGCAGCGCGAGCACGAAGCCCACCGCCAGCCCCGAGGCCAGGATGATGACCAGCGAGCGGTTGCCGATGGCGTGCACCTGCGCCACCACGAGATCAAAGCGGCGCAACGACGCCGGGACGGCACGCAGCATCTCCATGAAGAAGAAGGCCGCGTGGCCCCAGCCGCGGAACTGCTCCAGCGCAGTGGCGCCCAGGCGTGCGACCCAGTTCATGCTGGGCTGACGCCGAAGTCGACGCCGATCTCGGGCGCCGGGTAGTGGAACTTGACCGGCCCGTCGGGTTCGCGATGCACGAACTGGCGCGTCTCGGGGTCGCGGGAGGCCATCAACTCGGCCGGTGTGCCCTGCGCGACGATGCGGCCCTGGGTGGCCAGCAGGACGACGTGGTCGCTGATGGCCATGCACTGGGGCACGTCGTGCGAGATCACCAGCGAGGTCGCGGCGGTGACGTCGTTGAGGGTGCGGATGAGCTTGGCGGCCACCCCCATCGAGATCAGGTCCAGGCCGGCGAAGGGCTCGTCATAGATGATGAGCTCGGGGTCGAGCGCGATCGCCCGCGCCAGTGCGACGCGCCGCGCCATGC
>CAZBKX010000521.1:0-2710 GCA_964492535.1 uncultured Rhodoferax sp.
CGCTTGTCGTCGGTGTACCCCCAGATTCTGGCCGTGCAACGTCGCGACCCCGGCTCAGCCTGGCCCAGCGCCAGCCTGGACGAAGCAGAAAAGACCTCTCGCCAGACCCGCGCCGCTGCCATGGCCGATCTGGATTTCAAGGGCACAGGCGGACGCTATCAGCTGGTGCTGGCGGCACAGCCCGCCAGCTACGCCTTGTTGATTGACGTCCATAGCACCGTTCCCTGGAACGAGTGGTCCATGCCGGTGCACGGCAGTCTGGTGCGTGTGACCCTTGAATCAGCTGGACAAGCCTTTGTCATCCAACCCGGGCGGCTGGGCGAGCACGGTTGGCGCTATGAGTTTCGCAAACCGCTGGCCAGTGTGAGCCAGCCCTTTGAGGTGGTGGCCCTGCGCCAAGTGGGCTGGCAGGAGCTGCCCTGGGGACTGTTTAGCCTGTGGACGATGGCAGCAGGCGCCACGCTGCTGGCCTGGTCAGCCTGGCAACGCCAGCGCAGTGAGCGCCGCCGCGCGGAAGAATTGCTGCGCGTGGGCCAGGTGGCCCGGCTCAACACGCTGGGCGAACTGGCTAGCGGCATGGCCCATGAATTGAACCAGCCTCTGACGGCCATTCTGGCCAACACCCAGGCTGCCAAACGCCTGCTGCAAGACGACCCGGAAGAGCTGCCCACTGCGCTGCAAGCCATGGACCAGGCCGTCGCACAAGCCCACCGCGCCGCTGCTGTCCTTGGGCGCTTGCGACGCACGGTGGAGCGCCCCCACCGGCTGCAACTGCCCGGGGAATCGGTGGACCTTGAACAAGCGGTACGCAGTGCGCTCTACTTGCTGGAGCCGGAATGCAAACGCCTGGCCATCACATCGGTCGTGCGCTCGGCGCAACCCACCCTGGTGCTGGCCGAACGCATTGCCCTGGAACAAATCGTGCACAACCTGCTTACCAACGCGCTGCAGGCCCTGAGCGGGGTGCGCACCAACGAGCGCCAGCTCGACATTCACATTGAGGCCGGGCAAGACATGGGCGTGCTGCGCGTGACCGACACCGGACCGGGCATCTCCTGCGACACCTTGCCCCATGTGTTTGAGCCATTTTTCACGACCCGCGAAGGTGGGCTGGGCTTGGGTTTGAGCCTGTGCGAAACCCTGGCCAGCGGCATGGGCGGGCAGTTGCGCGCCCATGCCAACGTGCCGCGCGGCGCCACATTTATCCTCACACTGCCTTTGGCACCCGGCCCATGAGTGCACCCCTGTCACCGCTGATTCATTTGATTGACGACGACGAGGCTGTGCGGGCCAGTCTGGCGCTGCTGATGGGTACCGTGGGCCTGCGGGTTCAAACCTGGGCAGACCCCCAGGAATTCATGCGCAGCTTTGATCGCCAGGGTGTCGGGGCCATCGTGCTCGATGTGCGCATGCCAGGCACCAGCGGTCTGACAGTGCTGGACGCCTTGATCGATCAGGGCGTTGACCAGCCCGTGATCATGCTCACGGGGCACGGCACGGTGGAGTTGTGCCGCAGGGCCTTCAAGGCCGGTGCCACGGAGTTTCTGGAGAAGCCGGTGGACGATGACGTGTTGCTTGAAGCCCTGCAAAACGCGGTACGCCAGCACGTGCATTCGCGCGAACGTCATCAGGCCGACCGGCACGCACGCGAGCACTATGCCCAGTTGTCGGATCGGGAACGCGAGGTGCTGGGTCTGATTGTTGAAGGTCTGACCAACAAGGAAATTGGCCGGGCGCTGGGTCTGTCGCCCCGCACCGTGGAAACCCACCGCGCCAACCTGTTTGCCAAGTTGCAAGTGGATTCCCTGGCCCATTTGATACGCCACTACGCCACACTGGCCGCCCAGGCGTATCGCCAGTCGCCACTTGTTCCATAGCGAGGCGACGCGCTCCGTAGTTCTACGGAGCCCAGGGCGTAGCCGCACGAATAGTCAATCAACGGCGGCCAAATTACATTTTCTCCAGGGGATGAACAGTTGCGTCATCACCCATTTTTCTGGAGAAAAAACCATGTCGACCAAACTCTGCGCCACCGCCCTCTTGTTGTCTTTGGCCACGATGGGTGCCAGCGCCCAATCCGTGCGTGTTGAAAAGAACATGTCGCTCGAACTCGCCACCAAAATTGCGGCGGCTACCGTGGCCGCCTGCAGTGCGGACAAGTTCAACGTGACCGCCACCGTGGTGGACCGCGCAGGTAGCGTGCGAGCCGTTTACCGTGCTGACAACGCCGGCCCTCACACGCTGGCCGCAAGCCAGGCGAAGGCCTTCACTTCAGCGTCCGGCAAAAACACCACGACTGCCATGTGGGAAGGTGTACAAAAGAACCCGGCGTCTACCCATGTGGCCTCTATTCCCGGCTACTTGCTGCTGGGCGGTGGCGTGCCGGTCAAGGTGGGCGACGAAGTCATTGGTGCGGTGGGCGTGGGCGGTGCGCCGGGCGGCCACCTGGACGAGAAATGCGCGATGGCCGGTATTGCCAGCGTGCAGGACATGCTCAAGTAAACGCCACCGACATCACCCAAGGACACCACCATGGCAACCAAGTTTCATTGGCGGGCATGGCCCACGGCGGCACTGATTGCCATGGCCTGCCTGGCAGCACCGGCGCAGGCCCAGGTGGCGCCCAGTGCCGCTGAGGTGGCCCGCTACACCGGCTTGTTTGCCGCGGCGCATCAGGGCGACTTGGCCAAGGCCAAAAAACTGCTGGCCG
>CAZBKX010000522.1:0-4512 GCA_964492535.1 uncultured Rhodoferax sp.
GCAACAGTACGCAAGCAGCTCAAAAACTACGAGCGCATGAAGCTGTTGATGCAGAAATGGATTGACTTGGCAATGGAATTGTCAATACTTCGACTGGCCAAAAAACCGAGTGAATGACGGGGAGAACTTGTCACTGTCAAGATATCAGTAGATACGGGGATAATTCCGGGCATGCGAATTCCGTTTACCAAAATGCAGGGCGCCGGCAACGACTTTGTCGTGCTGGATGAGACTGCCACGCGCTACGCCCTGACCCCCGCGCACTATCGCTTGCTGGCCGATCGCCACTTTGGCATCGGGGCCGATCAGATTCTGACCGTGCGGCCCTCGCCCGGACCCGGCATTGACTTTGAATACGTGATCCACAACGCCGATGGCGCCGAGGTGGAGCAATGCGGTAACGGTGCGCGCTGCTTTGCCCGGTTTGTGCGCGACCAGGGCTTGAGCACCCAGCACACGATCCGCGTGCAGACGCTGGCGGGCGTGATCGAACCCCGGCTTACGGCGGATGGCCGCGTGACCGTGAACATGGGCCTGCCCGTGTTTGAGTTGCCCCAAATTCCCTTTGTTGATGCCGGTTTGGTGCCCCAAACAGCCGGTTTATGGCATAAATGGCCTTTAGCCGGCGTATCCATTGAATCAGATGCTCCTGTTTTAGTATCAGTGGTGTCCATGGGTAACCCCCATGCTGTGCAAGTGGTGGATGACGTGGACGCCGCACCGGTAGGCTTGCAGGGCCCGCTGATCGAACACCACCCCTGTTTCCCCCGCCGGGTCAACGCGGGCTTCATGCAGGTGCTGGACCGCAACCACATTCGCCTGCGGGTGTATGAGCGCGGCGCGGGTGAAACCCTGGCCTGCGGCACAGGCGCTTGCGCGGCCGTGGTGGCCGGCATCCGGCTGGGCCTGCTGGACCCGGTCGTGGAGGTTCAGACCCGCGGCGGCGTTTTGAGCATTTCCTGGGCTACACCAACATCCCCGGTCATGATGACCGGCCCGGCCACCTCCGTTTTTCGCGGCGAAATCGATTTACCTGACACCCTATGACCACCTCCTTTACCAACCCGATCACCGAAGACGATATTGCCAACTACCTGGCCAATACGCCCGATTTCTTTGAGCGCCACGCCGAGCTGCTCGCCGCCGTGCAGTTCACCAGCCCGCACAGCACCCGGGCCGTGAGCCTGCAGGAGCGCCAGGCGGTGATGCTGCGCGAGAAAATCAAGGCACTGGAGTTGCGCATCATGGACATGATGCGCAACGGCAACGACAACGTGGTCTTGTCCGACAAGCTCCTGCGCTGGGCGCGCACCTTGTTCATGGTGAGTGACCCGTGGACGCTGCCCACCCAGATGGCGCAGGAGATTGCCGAGCAGTTCGCGGTTCCGCAGGTGGGCATCAAGGTGTGGGACGTGATGCCCGCCTTTGCCCATGCCGACTTTGCCAACGGCGTGAGCGATGACGCCAAGCTGTTTGCTTCGTCGTTGATGGAGCCGTTTTGTGGCCTCAACACGGGCTTTGAGGCGATCAGCTGGTTGCCCGATCCGCAGGCTGCTGTGTCGCTGGCGATTTTGCCGCTGCGCGTGGGACCAAGCGGCAGTGCCACGCCAGCCTTTGGCATGCTGGTGCTGGCCTCGCCGGATGCCGAACGCTTCAACAGCGCGATGGCCACTGATTTTCTGCAGCGCATTGCCGAGTTGGCAGGCGCCGCCCTGTCGCGCCTGAGGTAGGCCTGGGCCTTGGGTGCGGCCAGCGAATCGCCTGCTAGCGATGCCGGGTTGGTGGATCGCTACCTGGAGCACGTGCGTGTAGAAAAACGCCTGGCCGCGCGCACGGTGGAGCTGTATTCACTGGACTTGCAAAAGCTCGGCGACTACGCCGCCCGCATACCGGTGGCGCTGCTACAGGTCCAAAACCACCACATCCGCCGCTGGGTCGCCCACATGCACGCGGGCGGGCGCAGCGGCCGGGGCGTCGCCCTCATTTTGTCGGGGTGGCGCGGTTTCTACACCTGGCTGGGCCGCGAAGGCCGGGTGTCCAGCAACCCGGTGCAGGACGTGCGCGCCCCCAAATCCGGCAAACCTCTGCCTAAAGCACTCAGTGTGGACGATTCGGTTCGGCTCGCCAGCTTTGAGAGCGATCACAACACCCCCTGGCTGGAGGCGCGCGACGCTGCCATGGTCGAGCTGCTGTACGGCGGTGGCCTGCGGGTCAGCGAGCTGACCGGGTTGGACGCTGTGGCAGCGCCGGGGGCTCGTGGCTGGGTTGATCTGCAGGAGGGAGAAGCCCATGTGCTGGGCAAGGGTGCCAAACGGCGCACCGTGCCCGTGGGTGCCAAGGCCGTGCAGGCCCTGACGCACTGGCTGGCCCTGCGGGATCAGGGCTTGCCAGCGGCAGTGGCCGCCCCGTCAATGGTGGGCGGCAGCCCCCAGGCTGCCCTCTTCATTGGGCGCAACGGCACCCGTCTGACCTCGCAATCCATCTGGCAACGCTTGCGCCAGCGCAGCCAGCAAGCCGGGCTGGCCACGCCGGTGCACCCGCACAAGCTGCGCCACTCCTTTGCCAGCCACTTGCTGCAGTCCAGCAGCGACCTGCGGGCGGTGCAGGAACTGCTGGGCCACGTCAATATCACCACCACGCAGGTCTACACCCGGCTGGATTTCCAGCACCTGGCCAAAGCCTATGACGCCGCCCACCCGCGCGCCAAAATCAAGGCATCGGGGGATACATAGCTTGCTCCGGGAAACCTGTCGGCAGTCCGATTGGGTAGCGTTCTCCAGATAGCTGTGTTCAGTTCGGCGACACTGCACTTTACTTACGCAGAGGTTTTCCAAGCGCAACCAAATCACGGTTATTTTCGACAAAGACGTCGAGTTGACGTTCAGCGGGGCCGATGTAGCCCCCATGCTGCACGATGTGGCCCGCGCCTGGCTTGACGCGCAGTTCACCGCGCTGGAGTGCGAACCCCTGCGTGCCAGCGGCAAACTGCTCACCGTAGACAAGGTGCTGACCGTGAGCCAGGCGGCGGGCCCGGCATTGTTTGCTGACCCCACATGGGCAGCCGACTACGTCAGCGCGGTGTTTGCGGCGCTGGCCAAGCCCGTGATCCGGGTGGATGTGCCTGCTATGGCCATCACGTACTGACCGAGGTTGAGTCGAGCCCAATTGGCCCCACAATGCGCGCATGAAAACGATTCGACTCAAACCCGGCAAAGACCGCTCACTCTCTCGCCACCATCCCTGGATTTTTGAATCCGCCATCGCCACCGGGGGCGCCGACGCCGGTGAAACCGTTCGCGTGGAGTCCCATGAGGGCGTCTTTTTGGCGTGGGCTGCGTTCAGCCCGGCCTCCAAGATCCGGGCACGGGTCTGGAGCTTTGATGAGGCTCAGCGCATTGATGCTTCTTTTTTTATAGCTGTTTGTGCAGTGGCTGTGTCGGCTAGAGGTCGTTTTGATATCAATAGCGACAGTGTGAGGCTGGTGCATGGTGAGTCGGACGGTTTGCCCGGCCTGATCGTGGACCGCTACGGCGATACGCTGGTGGCCCAGTTTCTCTCAGCCGGTGCCGAGCGCTGGAAAGACGTGCTGGCTGATGCCTTGCTGGCCGCCACCGGACTCACCAATTTGTATGAGCGTTCTGACGCCAGTGGCCGGGCCCTGGAGGGCCTGCCCGAGGTCACGGGTTGGTTGCGGGGGGCGGGTGCGGTGGAGTTGGTGTTGCGGGAGCACGACTGGCACCTGGGCGTCAATATCGCGACCGGGCACAAGACCGGTTTTTACCTGGATCAGCGCGACAGTCGCAAGAAAATGGCCGACTACACCCGCCGCTTGAAGTTTGACCAGGTGCTGAACTGCTTTTGCTATACCGGCGGTTTCACGGTGGCGGCCTTGCAGGGCGGCGCAAGCCATGTCACCTCGATTGACTCCTCCGGCCCCGCGCTGGAGAAAGCCGCTGCCAATGTGGTCCTGAACGGATTTGACGCCAGCCGCACCACGCTCATGGACGCGGATGTCAACGCCTCGCTGCGCCAGTTTGGCTCGCTGGGCCGGGTATTTGACGCCATTGTGCTGGACCCACCGAAGTTCGCGCCCACCATCACGCACGCCGAACGCGCTGCACGCGCCTACAAGGACATCAACCGGCTGGCCTTCAAGTTGCTGGCGCCCGGCGGTGTGTTGTTCACCTACTCCTGCTCGGGCGGCATCAGCCCTGACCTGTTCCACAAGATCGTGGCTTCTGCGGGGAGTGACGCCGGTGTGGACGGATTCATCACCGAACGTCTGGGCGGTGCCCCGGACCATCCCATCACGCTGAATTTCCCCGAAGGCGAATACCTCAAGGGTCTCGTGGTCATGCGCAAATGACCCGCAAAGCATTGGCCGCTACACTCCCCCTCTTTTGAAGTCAACCCACTTACCGCACGATGAGTCTTATCCCTGCAACGATCCTGACGGGCTTTCTCGGCTCGGGCAAAACCACTCTGCTTAAACGCGTGCTGGAGGAGGCGCAC
>CAZBKX010000523.1:0-2288 GCA_964492535.1 uncultured Rhodoferax sp.
ATCATGAAGTCCTTGAACTGGTCAAAGAATTGACCCAGCAAACTGCGACCGGGCCGCCCCCGAATCTCATTGGGGCCGTGCTGCTCGGCACGGCGACCGGCTTCCTCGGGAGGCAGGCCTCGCTGGGGATCAACGCCATGACGTCGGGCCAGCTCCAGGGCATCCTGCAGGTGCCAGTGATCGGCGGACAATGGCGTTGCGGCTTGGCTCACCGCCTGGCCACTGCCCGCTTCGTCAGTCATTCAGTTTCGTCAAGCTCGGGCACGGCCTTGACGATCATCACCGGCACGCCGGCGGCGTGCAACACCTCATTGGAAACCGAGCCCAAAAAAGCGCTCCGCAAGGCGCTCATGCCGCTGGCACCCATCACCACCAGATCGCATTGATAGCGTTCCACAATATCGACAAGGGTGTGGGCCGGATCGCCCGTGGCCACCTCGCACTGATAGTCCACCTGGGCCTGATCCAGCAAGGCTTGCGCGGGGCCCAGGGTATGGGCACCCGCTGCTGCACTGATGTCGCCAATCACTTGGGGGTCGTGCGCCACTACCAACTCGTACAAAGTGGCGGGTTCCTGCACATTGGCCAGCACCACCTGGGTATTCAGGCCGTCCTGCGCCATGCGGATGGCAAACCTGACGGCTTCCAGCGACACGGCGGATCCGTCTACAGGGACGAGTATTTTCATTGGTTTCTCCAGCTTGATTGAGGGACTTGACGCCCTCAGGGTAGTTCACACGCACTCAACTTCTCTTGAGACAGGTCAATAAAAATCAGTTGCGATCCGCAGTCTGCACCTTGTTCATCAGGCGTTCAAAAACGCCAGCGGACACGAACTTGTCAACCTCACCTCCCAGCGTGGCGATCTCTCGCACCAGCGTACTTGAGATGTACTGATACTTCTCATGGGGGGGCAAGAAAACAGTTTCCACGTCCGGCATCAGGTTGCGATTCATGCCGGCAAGCTGCAATTCGTAGTCAAAGTCGGTGACGCCACGAACGCCACGCACCATGACCTTGGCGCCCCGGGCGACCACGAAGTCGCGTATCAAGCCGGAAAAACTCTCGATCTGAACCTGCGGGTAAGCCTGGGTGGCCTCACGGGCCATCCCGATGCGCTCCTCCAGGGAAAAAAGCGTCTTTTTGTGATGCCCGGCAGCCACAGCCACAATGACCTGGTCAAACAGTTGCGCAGCTCGGCGCAGCATATCTTCGTGGCCGAGGGTTATCGGATCAAACGTCCCAGGGTAGACGGCAATGACGGGGCGGGTCATGAAGCACCTCTTGTCAGTCAAACCAACGATGGGACAGGTGCGGCGGCCGCAGCGGCGGCAAACCTGCGTTTGAGCAAGTGGGCGTGCACAGCGCCCGCCTTCATATGCCTGTGAACGGTGAGGCCTGCGCCCTCAAGCTGTTCATCAGTCCACAACACGGGGGCCTCCAGATAGATGAATCCGTCTGGTGCGACGGCTCGAGCAGCCGCTTGCACGGCAGCTTCAAACACGACGGAGTCAAACGGCGGATCAATGAACACCACATCCATGCTGCCTGCATCCACATGCTTGAGAGCAGCCAGGCCATCACCCCGGACAATCTGGGTCGCACTGGCCTGCAGTTGGGTCTGGATGCGCTTGAGTTGCGCCACCAACGCCGTGTCATGCTCCACCAGCGTCACTTCCCGGGCTCCCCGGGAGGCGGCCTCAAAACCGAGTGCGCCGGTGCCGGCGAAGGCATCCATGCAGCGCCAGCCGGTCAAATCCTGGCCCAGCCAATTGAACACAGTCTCCCGCACACGGTCCGGCGTGGGTCGCAGGCCCGGCTTGTCGGCCACTGCCAGCTTGGTGCGCTTCCATTCGCCGCCAATGATTCGAACCACATGCGCCATCGTGCCTACCGCCGCAATGGGCTTGGCCATTTTCCGCACGGGCGCCTTGGCCTTCGATGTGGGCCCGGATTTAAGTTGTTGCTTTTTCATGGGTAGAGCTTAACGGACACGGTTGCGGGTGGGGTTTCATAGAATAATGCAACTCCTGCAAAGCACTTCATGTTCAGTTTTTTCAAAAAGAAACCGCCACCCTCGCCAGCGGTCCATCCAACGGCACCCCCCCACGGCGCGGCGCCCTCTCCTTTACCGCCCGCCGGGCCCGAAACGGGCGGCTCCCTGATCGGTCGTGCGTTGGTCACTCCGATCGACATTCCGCTGCCCGGCGCTGTGCCACCCGAGCGGGAAAAGTGGATTGAAAAGCTCAAGGCCGGCTTGGGCAAGACGGCGTCCAGCATCTCCCGGG
>CAZBKX010000524.1:0-1803 GCA_964492535.1 uncultured Rhodoferax sp.
CCGGCCAGGATCACGAGGTCGTGACGGGCGGCCATGGCGCCAAGGCGCTCCGTGAGCAGGCCGGGCACGGGTTCGGCCTGCTCTTGCATCCCCGTGTCAGTCCCGTATCCGGTGATGTTCAACTCCGGGAAGCAGACGATCCCCGCACCGTGTGCCCGGGCGCCGGCGACCCATCTTTCCATGCGATCGAGGTTCGCGCGGGTGTCGCCTCTCGGAGAATTGAAGACGACGGCGGCAATACGCACAGAGATCATTCAACCCCCTATTATACATCAAACTGCGCCCTGATCTTGAACACTTTTGTGGCGGGCAGGTTGAGGATCTCGGTCACGCCGGTTTCGTCGGCGATGGCCTTCAGCTTGGCGTCGATGTCCGCCATGGAGGGGGCGATGAAGGTGAACCAGACGTTGAAGGCGTTCTCGCGCCGGTAATTGTGGGTGACGCCGGGGTGGCGGTTGACTACTTCGGTGAAGTGCGCGACCTTCTCCTCCGGCACCCGGGCGGCGCACAGCGTGCTCACGAAGCCGAGTTTTCCCGGTACGAAGTTGCCGCCGATGCGGCGGATGACCCCGCAGTTCTTCAGGCGGGTGACGCGCGCGATCAGATCGCGTTCGTCAAGGCCCAACTCCTCGGCCAAGCTCAGGTAGGGGCGCGGGGTGATGGGAAAATCGGACTGGATCCGGTTCAGGATCGCCCGGTCGATGTCGTCCAATACAACGTCGTTTTCGGCCATCGGCAGCCCCTCGAATGCACTCACAGCTATCATAACTTTTAACTACGAAATGCGCGAAATACGCGAAAATGCTTGATTGGTAACTGCTCAGGTGTTTCTGCCTGAGGTAAGAAGCTGGAAGCTCGAAGTTGCCGAACGTGTCCGGCCTCAAGCGCAGCGCTCCTCAAGGCCCTCGGGGCCGCTCTTATTTGAACCGGCCTTCCAGGATGCGCAGGTGCACCTTCCGTTCACGCGGTCCGTCGAACTCACAGAAAAAAATCCCCTGCCAGGTGCCCAACACCAGTGCGCCGTTTTCGATGGCGACCGTCTGTGACGCCCCCACCAACGTCGCTTTGACGTGCGCCGGGGAGTTGCCTTCCACGTGGCGGTAGTCGGCCTTCCAGGGCACCATCTGATTCAAGACCATCAGGATGTCCGCCCGCACGCTGGGGTCGGCGCTCTCGTTGATCGTGACGCCCGCCGTGGTGTGGGGCACGTAGAGCATGCAAAGCCCCTCGCGTACGCCGCTTTGCGCCGCCACCCGGCCCACGTCGGCGGAGATGTCCACCATCTCGGTCCGGCTGCGGGTTTTAACCGTCAACACCATGGGGGACTCCATAAAAAAAGCCCTGCCGCAACAGCAGGGCTTTTTGCAAAACCATGAACGTCACATCGTCGGCATCAGACGCAACCGGTCGGCTTGGGAAGGCCGGCCATTTTGCAGGCCCCCTTGCCCGGCCCTGAGGGGAACAGCTCGTAGATGTGCTTCAGCTTGAACCCGGTGACCTTGGAAAGGACGCGCACCATCGGGGCGATGCCGTTCTTTTCGTAGTAATCGCGAAGGACCTCGATGAGCTTCTTGTGCTCGTCATTCAACTCCTCGATGCCTTCCTGATGCTTCACCCATTGGACCCATTCCGGGGCCCAGTTGGTGTAGGAATCGATAAACCCGTCTTCATCCACCGTGAAGCTTTTTCCCATCCATTCGACTGTCGGCATTATTAATCCTCCTTTGGTTGGTTTAGGGTATGCTTAGGCATTCGGCCTGCAATCGCTCTTTTGAAGATTGATTTTTAATGTATGCCGCATCA
>CAZBKX010000525.1:0-1992 GCA_964492535.1 uncultured Rhodoferax sp.
GGCAAAGCCATAAAACAGGGTCCAGAACACTTCCCACGAGCCCATGTTCACCTGGAGCACCTCCAGACCGAGATCTTTGATGGGCGTGAAATAGCCAACAAATGTGAACCCTGTCCAGAGGGCCACAGCCAGCCAAAGGACATGCTTGGCCGTCTTGCGACCAAGCTTGTCGACCGAGGGGCCCTGCGAATCCCGGCGCATGCGGGCGGAGCGGTCCCCTTCAACTTTTTTCTCTATCCAGAGAAATATTTCAGTGTAGACAGTCTGGGGACAGGCATAGCCGCACCAGAGCCGCCCGGCTACTGCTGTGAATAGGAACAGCGACAAGGCTGAGATGACCAGAATGCCAGTGAGGTAAATGAAATCTTGCGGGTAAAGCACCAGCCCGAAGATGTAGAAACGCCGCGAACCCAAGTCGAACAAAATCGCCTGGCGCTGCCCCCACTCGATCCAGGGCGTGCCATAAAACACCAGTTGGGTCAGGAACACCATCCCCCAGCGCCAGTTGGAGAAAAAACCCGACACGCTGCGCGGATAGATTTTCTCGTGCGCAGCGTACAGGGAAATCAGCTCTTCATCAGACTCCACTGGAACGATGGGTATGACTTTTCTGACTGCAGTCTCCTGGCTATTCAAGTGTGCGCCCTCAATTCATCCACCCAACGTAAATCAGTTACTTGGCTGCAACTGCGTCTTTGTTTGAAAAACCCCAAACATAAGAAGACAGCACATGAATCTGAGCCTCAGTCAATTGAGCCTGGGCGGGCATTTGATTGACTTTCCCCAGATTGATCATGGAAACAATAGCAGCCTCCCCATAGCCATGCAGCCAGATGTCATCGGTCAGGTTGGGGGCACCCAGGGCCTGGTTGCCCTTGCCATCCATGCCGTGGCAGGCCGCGCAACTTGCGAATTTGGCTTTGCCAAGCCCCGCCTGAACTGAATCATGGGGACTGCCTGAAAGGCTCAACACATACTGGGCCACATGTTTCACATCTTCGGAGGAACCTACAGCGGCTGCCATGGGGGGCATGTTGCCCATACGCCCCTGTGTCAATGTGGTTTTGATAATTTCGGGTGACCCGCCGTGCAGCCAGTCTTTGTCAGTCAAGTTGGGGAAGCCCTTGTTGCCCCGTGCATCAGAGGCATGACACTGGGCGCAATTATTCATGTACAGGCGCTCACCGATCGCCATTGCCTGGGGATCTTTCGCCACGTCTTGCGGCGTCATCGCCGAAAACCTGGCGTAAAGAGGGGCGACCTCGGCATTGCCTTTGTCCAGCTCGGCCTGATGCTGACCTGTCGAACTCCAGCCCAGTTTTCCGCCGTAGGTGCCCAAACCCGGGTAAAGGGCAAGGTAAGCAAAGGCAAACACAATCGTAATGACAAACAGCCAAGCCCACCAGCGGGGCAACGGATTGTTCATTTCCCGCAAATCGCCATCCCAGACGTGGCCGGTGGTGTTGTCGCTGGCCGTCATGGCCTTCGCCTTGCCGCTGAACCACAGCAACAAAAGACAGGCCAAAATACTGACAATGGTGATTCCGGCGACAAAAATCGACCAGAAGTTGCTTGTGAAATCGCTCATTTTTTTATCCTTTTATTGCAGCGCTTCAGTCTTGCTTGAAGGGCAGATTGGCAGCTTCTTCAAAATCGGCCGCGTTGCGGCCCGAGTAGGCCCAGATCGCAATGCCGATAAAAGTGATGAAAGCAGCCACTGTGGCGATCGAACGAAGCGTATTGATATCGAGTTCCATTTTTTGCCTCCCGCTTACTTGACGTAGATTCCCAGAACCTGGAGATAAGAGATAACGGCCTCAACTTCAGTTTTGCCCTGTACCTCCTCGGACGCCTTGGCAATTTGGTCGTCGGTGTAAGGAACACCCACTGCACGCAAGGCTTTCATGTGTCCAGGCATGGCCGCAGCATTCACCGTATTGGTGAGGAGCCACGGATAGGCAGGCATGTTGGACTCTGGCACCAAATCGCGCG
>CAZBKX010000526.1:0-1898 GCA_964492535.1 uncultured Rhodoferax sp.
CCCGTCCTTGTAGTTCAGGGTCGAATAGGCGACGGATACCGTCACCTCACCAAGCCCCTCGCTTGGGGGCAGGCGCGACTCGTCCAGCTGCGTGACGCTCGCCTTGAAGCCGTCGGTGTTATCCAATACCAATGCCTTGAACATAGCGTTCCTGAAAAATTAGTTAAATATCAACAAGTTACGAGCGTCTTGACACAAATGCTTGCTTGACACTGCGCTTGTCGTGCCGTTATCCTAGCGCCCATGCGAATTTTTGCCACCCTGATAGCCCTTCTCCTTGCTGCCAGTGCGCACGCCGCCCCACTTGGTGCCAGCGATGACATGAGTCAATTTCTGGCTGAGAAAGGCCTGTTGGCCAAGCTGGACCAAGTCAGGGAATCCGTCAGTAGCACCGCCTCTGACCTGGTGTTCACGGCCATGGGTTTTCTGGGTGTGCCCTACCGTCGGGGCGGCAACACGGCTGAAACCGGTTTTGACTGCAGCGGCTTCGTGCGAGCCATGTACCAGCAAACAGTAGGACTGATCCTGCCGCGCAAGGCCGAACAACAAGCCGCCGCCACCGAGACCATTGACCGCAGTGAACTCAAGCCCGGTGACCTGGTGTTTTTCAACACCATGCGCCGCACGTTCAGTCACGTCGGCATTTACATCGGCGAGGGCAAGTTCATCCATTCCCCCAAGCCGGGCGCCGAGGTCAGGGTCGAGAGCATGAGCATCGCCTACTGGGCCCATCGCTTTGACGGTGCGCGCCGGGTGCAAACCGCGCCGCTGAGCGCTGCCACCCTCCAGTCCTTTCAGGCGACGCCTCCGGCGGTCCAGTAACCAGTCGTTAATACACGGCCGGCTTCCAGTGCTGCCCCTGTCCTGCGGGCATCACCCTGAGACAGGAACATCATGAACGATCGAATTGCCCAGCTGCTGGCCCAAATGGCCACGCTTGAAGAAGACCTGCGCACCGCAGTCCAGGAACAGGAGAGCAAGATGTTCTTCCAGATCAATGGCAAGCGTGTGGAGTTTGAACGCACGGTCAAAGACGCGCACCGCAAGCTCAAGACAAATTTCTTTCGCTGGCTGGTCACCAACCGGCCTCAAAACCTGATCACCGGGCCCATCATCTACGCCATGATCATCCCGATGGTGATGCTGGACCTGTGCGTGAGTTTTTACCAGTTCACCTGCTTCCCCATTTATGGGGTGAAGAGGGTGCGGCGCAGCGACTACATCGTCTTTGACCGCTACCAGCTGGGCTACCTGAATTTCATCGAGAAGTTCCACTGCGCTTATTGCGAGTACGGCAACGGCCTGATGGCCTACATGACCGAGATTCTGGCCCGCACCGAGCAGTACTTTTGCCCCATCAAACACGCCCACAAAATCCTGGGTGCACACTCCCGCTACAAGCTGTTTTTGAGCTACGGCGATGCGGCTGATTATGAAAAACGCCTCGAGGAATTCCGCGTGGCAATGGGTCGGGAGAGAGACGCCAGCCAATAGCCTGGCCCAAGAGGGTCACAAGGCTCATACCGCCCAACGGTAGCTGGCGGCCGCGTGCATGGTCCACTGGCCACCACCGGGGAGCTCCAGCACCTGGCGGTGCAGTCTCAAGATCGCAGGGTGGTGGCTGACGCTGATGGGGGTGATGGACAGGCGGGCCAGTTGGGCATAGAGGCGCTCCTCGTTGGCCGCATCCAGCGCGCTGGTGGCCTCGTCCAGCAACACATAGCGCGGTTTGGCCAACAACACCCGCACAAAGACCAACCGCTGCTGCTCACCCACCGACAGCACGCGAGCCCAATCCAGCTCGGACTCCAGGCCGCCAAAACGCTCTGCCAGTGTCGGCAGATTCACCACATCAAGCCACCGCAGCAACTCCTCGTCCGCCATGGCACGCCCGGTTT
>CAZBKX010000527.1:0-4087 GCA_964492535.1 uncultured Rhodoferax sp.
CCAGACCAGTGCGGCACCGGTCAGAGCTACCGGCACCATGGAGCCCAGGTTGAGCAATTCCCAGCCGCGTGTGGTGACCAGTACGCCGGAGGCAAACGACGTGAGCGCCAGGGTGGCGAACACAAAGAAGTTCAGTGCGCCCTGCGCCCGGTCCTTTTCTTCGGGTGAGTAGGTCTGCAACGAGAGTGTGGTGCTGCCCGTGAACAAGAAATTCCAGCCCACGCCCAGCAAAAACAGCGCAATCAAAAACTGGTGCAAATCCACACCCGACAAGGCCACGGCGATACAGGCGGCGTTGAGTACCACGCCCACCCCCATGATGGGCAAGGTGCCAAAGCGCTTGATGAGGTGGCCGGTGAAAAATCCTGGTGCAAACATGCCGATCACGTGCCACTCCAGCACCAGTGCGGCGTCAGAAAATGGCAGACCACACTGTTGCATGGCCAGTGGCGTGGCAGCCATCAGCAGGTTCATCACGCCGTAGCTCAGGGCGCCGGTGGCTGCCGCCACGATGAAGGCGGGCTGGCGCATGATCTCGCCCAGGGGGCGGCCAGCCGTGCTGGTTTTTTTGGCCGGGGGTGCCGGGAAATCAATGAAGCTCAGCACCGCCATGGACAGCAGTGCCACCGCCGCCAGTGCCAGATAGGCACCGGCAAAAGGCACACTCATCAGCGCGCGCGTGTGCTGCGCCAGGTTGGGGCCGAGCACCGCGCCAATCAGGCCGCCGGCCATGACCAGCGACACGGCTTTTTCCCGCCAGGAGGGCGCGGCAAGTTCGGCCGCGGCAAATCGGTACAAGCCGGCGTTGGCGTTGTAGTAGCCGGCCACCAGTGTGGCCGTGCAGAGCAGCCAGAAATCCTGGGTCATGGCGGCATAGGCACACAACAGGGCCGACCCCAGCGCCACAGCCAGACCCATTTGAAACGACGTCTTGCGCCCGTAGCGCTGTTGTGTTTTGGATACCAGCCCGGTGAACAAAGCACCCCCCACCACGTAGCCCATGACCGGCAAGGTCGCCATCCAGCCCAGCGGCGCCAGGCTCAAGCCGACCAAGCCGTTGATGGCAATAAAGGTCACGTTATTGGTCAGGAAGAGTCCCTGGCAGATGGCCAGCAGCCAGAGATTTCGGTTCATGGTGGGTGAAAAAAGCAGCGAGGCCTGCATTCTCGCTGCTTACCGGCTCACCGCAAGATCATCTTGAGGGCTTCCATCATCGCGTTGGGATGCTCCAGCCCCTGGTAAGTGGGTGGCATCTCGTCTTTCAACCCCAGCAGGCCGGTGACTGCGAGCCGCGCCGAGTGAATGGAGTACTCCACGGTGTAAACCACATCGTGCGGTATTTCGCAGTATTGGCCTATGAGGGCCAGATGGGTCGTGCCGGTCGGCAACACAGCCGGTCGGTCGCCCGGAGCGCGGGGCATGAACTGGCTGGTGGCGAAGGGCAGCAAACACGGAATGCAGTTGGCACTGCCCAGCAGCGCCTCCAAGTCGTCCTGCAAGGCAAGGTGGGAAAAAAGCTCCACCAAAATTTCCCTGCCGCTACACGCCAGCAAGGTTTTGGGGACAAAGTTGCCGATGCAGTCAACCAGCAGCCCGTAGCCCCACCACACCTGAACGTTCGCGGGCTGGTCGGCATAGGCAGGAGGATGAAACAAATGAAATGTCAGGCGCCAGTTGGAGTTGACGAGGGTGACCAAGCCGCCGCGCCCCGCCGGGCTGGCGCTCAGCGCCGCCATGTGGCGGGCAAACAGGTCGCCGGTGTCGGTCACCGTGAAGGTGACCCATCGGGTCTGCTCCACGTGGCCGCAAAATGCCGACGGGTTGCCGAAGGCGGAGTTTTTGGCGGCCAGGCGTTGCCAGAGCGTCCAGGAGGCGTCGGGCTGGCCTGTGAAGGGGCTTGGGGGCGAGTCCAGGGACCCCAGGCTGGCGTTGGCCGTCATGGAGCCCAGGGTGGCGATGACCAGATCTTGCGGGCCCACTTCCACCCGGGTTGGCACCCCCGAGCGCAGGCAGTCCAGGCGGCGCACGGCTTGACCGGCTGCGCAGGGCTCAAGGTGCAGGTCTGTCACTTCAATGCCCGTCTCCATGTGCACGCCTTGCGCAAGCAGCCAGCGCAGCAGGGGGCGCACGATGGCATCAAAGCCGTTGTAGCGCGTGGACTGGATCACCTGGAGGCCCTCCAGGTCAGGGAAAAGCCTGAGAAAGCGCAGCAGGTAGCGCCGCAGTTCGGTGGCACTGTGCCACGTCTCAAACCCAAACATGCTGCACCACATGAGCCAAAAGTGCGTCTCGAAAAAGTGTGGCTCAAAACACGCTGCAACCGGCGTTGTGCCCAAGGCTGTCTCGGGGCGCAGCATCAGTCCCATGAGATCAACCCGGTCCTTGTTGGACAGGCCCCAGTGGGAGATATCCACCGCAACCCCCTGCTCAACGAGTCGCGCCCGGTCAGACCAAGGCTCGGCTTGCCAGAACTCAAAGGTGTCCTGCGTGACCGACCTGGTCGGGTCATCCAGCGAGGGGATCTCCGTCAGCAACTCGTAGGTCAGGACATAGGCCGGCCCGAACATGCGACTGCCTCGCATGGAGTAGCCTGCTGCGGCGGAGCCGCTGGCATCCAGGCTGCCGCCGAACTGCGATGCCTCAAAAATATGGATGCTTTGGCCCGGTAAGCGCCCATCGCGAATCAGGTAGACCGCTGCGGCCAGCGAGGCTATGCCGCCACCGACCAAGTAGGCCTGTATGCTCTCCCTGGCGAGGCGTGCAGGTGGTTCGGTCTCCGGGCTCGTGGTGGCAGGCATGAATTTCTCCGTCGACGTGTGCCCGATGGAGGGATCGCATCGGCGCCAACACGCCCGGCTAAGGATGGGGGGTGGTGCTGTTTATTGCCATGCGGATTGTCAAAGCCGGTTCTGCATGAACTCAGCGTTCGTTACGAAACTGGTCGTGACAACCTTTGCAGCTTTTTTGAACGCTATCGACGGCCGTTTTGATGCTGTCCAGGTCGCTGCCCTGTGAGGCCTGCACCAGGCCAGCGATCGTCGCCTGGAACTTGTCCTGGGCCAGCTTGAACTCGGCGGGCTTTTCCCAGACCGCTGGCTTGGCCAGGGTGGGCGGGTAATTGCTGTCGGCCGTGAACAGCGCCCAGGGTTGCGAGGTGAGTTTTTGCAGCTCAAGGGCGTTGATGTTGAACTCACGCGGGTTGTAGTCTTTGCGGCCGCGCGCCACCATGCCCATGGGCTCCAACGTTTTGGTGAACTGCTTGAAAATCGCCTTGCGCTTGGTGACCAACTGGTCGGGGTGGGTGTCCTTGGCATCGCCGCTGCAGGCGCCCAAGGCCAGCAAGCTGGTCAAAGTGAGAAGAAGCGTCGGGAGGCGATGGTGCATGGCGTGGTAATCAGGTGAGAGCAATAGAAACAGGATGGTCAAAAACGGTGTGCCAAAGGGCCAGCACGGCAGCGCGCTGGCTCTGAAGTTCGCAGGGGCCCACCTGCGTTGGCTCCTCGTTGAGTCGGGCGCGGTGCTGGATGCGGCGCAACTCGCGGTAGGCGCCAGCAGCCCCATGTCCCACGCCAACGGGCAGCAGACCCAGAACCTCTGCGCGCTCCAGCAAAGCAATGTTGCCCGCGTTATCCAGCATTTCCGGGTGAACGGCCGCATGGAGGAGCACCAGGTACTGCATCACAAATTCGGCGTCGATCATGCCGCCCGTGCTGTGCTTGACATCAAAGTGATCCCCCTTGACAGGGTGGGCCGCACGAACCCGCTCCCGCATGGTGACGATCTCTGCGCGCAGCGCTTGTGCATCGCGTGGGGCTGTGATGACGGCTGTGCGGATGGCGTCAAACTGCGCGCGCAGGATATCATCTCCGAGGATGAAACGGGCTCGCGTCATGGCCTGGTGTTCCCAGGTCCACGCCGTATTCGACCCACGCTGCTGCTGGTAGTTGGCATAGGCTTTAAAACTGGTGACCAGCAGGCCCGAATTGCCGTTGGGGCGCAGCGCGGTGTCAATCTCGTATAAATCCCCCTCGCCTGTTTTGATCGTTAACCAGTTGATGAGCTTGCGCACCAGGGCCGAATAGACTTC
>CAZBKX010000528.1:0-2881 GCA_964492535.1 uncultured Rhodoferax sp.
CCCGATAACTCAGGGTACGGGTGGCAGAAAACAGGGCTTGCGCTTCCTCGACGGTGACGATATCGGCAGACGGGAGACCTTGGGCGGTTTGATGAAGTTGGGCATGGCCCAGGGCTTGCGCAGTACATGCAGGGTGTAGAACTTGAACCCATACAGATCGAGTTTGACCGCGCTCCAGGAATGCGAGGCGGCCAGATCGTGGAAGTAGTCGCTCAGTTGCGCTGGCGATAAGTTGTCGATCTGGTGGTCGAAGTAGCCACCCATGCGCCGGATGGTGCGGGCATAAGCGTCGGTGGTCTTGGGCTGCAGGCCCTTGAGTTTGAGGTGCTGCAAGTGACTGCTGTACGTGCTGCCAAAGGGCTCAGGATACGCGCTCGGGTCAAACCCGCCGGGGTAAGTGAACATGGGCAAACTCCGGGTAAGTTAAGGTCACCATGCATCACAGTTGACACATGTGCCTACAACTTACGAATTCACCGACTGGGGTTTCACTCCGAGTAGCGGCTTCGTCCAACATATTATTCGTCGCGGACACGCAGCAGCAGGTGGCCGCTGCGCGGCGCGTGCTGCGTGACGGTGGCCTCGAACGTTAGGCCGCATGCGCATGCGAAAATTACTGCTCTTCCTCCTCTATCTCTTGCTTTCGATGATCGCGGCTGGAGTCTTCGGCGCAATACACGATCAAATTAGCTACTCCGTTTCACACGAGTATTTCACCAAGTTCAAGTTTTTACAGTTTCGCTTGCTCGACCCCAATGTCCCGGAACGCTTTCGTGCGGCCGAAGTGGGTTTCTTGGCTTCGTGGTGGATGGGTATTCCCCTTGGTGTGCTTACAGGTGCCGCGGGCTTCATTCAGAAGTCTCCCGGGGAAATGCTACGCGCGCTGCTTTGGTCTTTGGTCGTCATCGTCGGTTTCACTCTCGCGTTTGCTTTGTGCGGCCTTCTGTACGGCTACTTTCAAACGACTCAGTTCAATCTTGCCGCCTATCAAGGGTGGTTTATCCCGAAAGACTTAGAACAACCTAGAAATTTCCTTTGCGCTGGGTACATGCACAACGCCGCGTATCTTGGTGGGTTGCTTGCGGTACCTGTTGCATGGGCCTTTCATTTCACCTACAAGCGCCAGAACAGAGATGCCAACCCTCAGAAGTAGTGCCAGCAAGCTCCGGTCTGGGGTCTCGCTGAAGTGGTTGCGCCGGTGTTGAGGGTGGTGGTTCTGGCAGGCCGCGTTTGTTTTGCTTGGTCTGCCGTGGCGAGATGGAGCGGCGGCTGCGGCACAGGGTCGGGTGACCCCCTGAGGCTTGCCTGACCTACAGGGTCCATTTCACGATTGAGGCCAGTCGTTACAAATTTTGAAGCCAAATAGGCCTCCGGCCGGCAGATTACTTACCTAAGCAGCTATGAATACAGTAGATTTGAAGTGCGCTTGCAGCCGGGCTACCAGCCTGATGTTAGTCGGCAAATCTGGGAGACCACACAGGCACCCTGAGCCATGCAGCTGCGCTTTCCCCGACACCCTGACCCACCGAGCACCACCATGAACTTCATTCGCCTGGCTTCTTGTCAAACCCATGGGGCTTCACGTTGGGTTATCGGCGTGGGCGCACTGACCTTGGCGCTGCTCGCTCTGTCAGGCTGCGCTGCCCTGCCCCCCACAGCGCCACTCCAAGTCATTGAAAACTCCTTGGGCATGAAGTTCGTGCGCGTTCCCGCCGGAGAATTTCTCATGGGCCGGGCGGAGTCCACCGACTCGCTGGCCCGGGACTACCCCCAGTACCCGGCTGACCGGTTGGCCCTGCTGACCGACGAGCAGCCAACGCACCGCGTGGTGCTGAGTCGGGACTTCTTCATGGGCCAGCACGAGGTCACCGTTGGGCAATTTCGCCGTTTTTTGGACGGCTCGGGTTATGTGCCGGAGTCGATTGCCGATGGCACGGGCGGCTATGGATATAACGCAGCCTATGACCCCGCCACTACCGAGCGCGGTGATGCGTTTGAGGGGCGCAATGCCCGCTATTCCTGGCGCAACCCCGGCTTTATACAAGGCGAGAACGAGCCGGTGCTCAACGTCACCTGGAACGACGCCGTCGCCATGAGCCGCTGGCTGAGCCAGTTGGAGGGAAAAACCTATCGCCTGCCCACCGAGGCCGAGTGGGAATACGCGTGCCGCGCGGGTAGCCCTGCACGCTACGGCACCGTCAACACCCCGCAAGCCCTGGCCCAAGCAGCCAACACATTTGATGCGGAGGCCGCCAAAAACTGGCCAAAGTGGCAGAACTTTGCAGTCCCCCAATCCGATGGCTTTGCCTTCACCTCCCCGGTGGGCAGCTTCCCCCCCAATGCCTTTGGCCTGTATGACATGGTCGGCAACGCCTGGGAGTGGGTGTCGGACGCCTACGACGAAACCTACTACGCAGCCTCCCCCCTGACCGACCCCCAAGGGCCGCTGGACAACGCCATGCGTGTGCGCCGGGGTGGCTCCTGGCACACTTGGCCGCTTTACGCGCGCTGCTCTTTTCGCAACATCAACACCGCCAGTTCCCGCTACACCCTGCTGGGCATGCGCCTGTTACGCGAGATGGACGCACAATCACCCCCATGAAAGCTCCTCCCAGACTCCAATCGTTAATTGAAGAAGGCCTGATCGACACCGTGGTGCGTCAGCTCATGAGTGGCAAGGAGGCCATGGTGTATGTCGTGCGCTGCGGCGAAGAGACCTGCTGCGCCAAGATCTACAAAGAGGCCACCCAGCGCAGCTTTCGCCAGGCGGTGGACTACACCGAGAACCGCAAGGTCAAGAACACCCGCCAGGCCCGGGCGATGGCCAAGGGCACGCGCTTCGGCCGCCAGGCGCAGGAGGCGGCATGGCAGAGCGCCGAGG
>CAZBKX010000529.1:0-1823 GCA_964492535.1 uncultured Rhodoferax sp.
GAAATCTCAGGAGGGCTGAACTGTCACAAACGCAAAACGCAAAACCTTTTGCGTCAAGCGCCACGGAGAAGATCTGGCCAAAGAATTGGCGCTGGAGCAGCATGCACTTTGGCAGCTGGCCCCGCCGGCGTCTGCAGCCAAAAAACGTAATCGGTATTTGGCCGGACCAGGCGGGCGAGTTGCGGTGTATCGCTTGCCCGAGCAAGGTGGCGAGCATCCAAGCTGGGTCGTGCGGCTCTACAAACCCAACGGGGAGAGAGTGCTTAAACAGTTCTCTGTCAATCGCCACGGTGAGGAGGCGGCCCGGCAGATGGCTCTGGACTGGCAGGTGCGCTGGGTCCAAGGCTGAGGTGCCTGCAGCACCTCATGGGGCGCTGGTTCGGCAGGAAGCTGGAACGTTGTGAACCGGCGCGCCCACACAGCGCCAAGTCATAGGCTGTTGGGCCGCAGGCGTCAAGGACACTTCGGAATTGCGCGACGGCGTCAGCAGCAGCAGCACGTCGTTGCCGAGAATCACAATCTCGCCAAAGTCTCTAATCTCAAAGCGCGCGGGCATACGCTCAGGGTGGAAAGCAGGTGCGCCAATCTGGCTGCCCACGCCGTTCAGTGACTTCTGCTGGAGCGCATTAGCTTCAATCTGCGCTTGTATCGGTCGCACCAGCGCCAACCATTCAATGGCCTGGGCACGTGCGGTGTAGTTGCTGTACTGAGGCCAAATAAAGGTGGCCAGCAAAGCAACCAGCAAGGCACCAAAGAATCCCAGAGTGAAGCATTTCATGCGAATGCCCGGTCAACGTTTGCCTGCTGGCATACCAGCGGCTTTGGGGGGCTTTGCTGACCTCGGTGCAGCGGGTGCGGGGGTTTCTTTGCCGTCTTTGTAAACGCTGTCGCCCAACCAAGGTTTGCAGGAGTCACAGGGCTGACCGATGCTGATGCTGTTGGCGCGAGGGTCATACCAAATTTTGGGGTCAGCTGGATTACTGGAAACGGCAATGCCCCAAGCGTGGCCAAAGCCAGCATCCATCAGGAAATGCCAGTTCGCCTCCAGTTGCAGCTTGGATAATTCTGCATTGACGGCTTCTACCTGGTCGCCACATTTTTGAAAACTATTCGGGCTGGGGCAACCGGGCAACCAAGGCAAATCGCTGCAAGTGTTGTTGACGATGCGATTCGGGTGGCGAAGGCCGCTGTCGGTCATTTTGCGAATGGCCCCGTTGATGGCGGAGATGATCAGGTCGACATCTTTGGGCGTTACACCCGCCGTGCCAGACACTTTGGCAGGAAAACGCTTGAGCAGACGCTGCGTTTCACCGTTGTCGGTGTCGCCAAGGCTTCCTGCGCTGCCCACACCCAGCGGTGTTGGTGGGCGAGCTTGACCCGCCAGGTCAAGTGATCCGTTCCCCCAATTGGAGAGCCGGGAGAAGCCGTTGTTTGTTTCCGTCGCATTGCCGACGTTGGTGCCTAGCGGGCCGGGGATGATGAAGTTGGACATGGCGGTGCTGTGTCTGTGGACTCGTCTGAGCATAGATTATTCAACAGTCAACGAAGCACGCCGCTGGGCTACGCAGAGGAGCAATACAAGGATGCAGTTTGACCCTTGCCTGAATCCGTGAATTAACAGTCAAAAAAGTCTAATTCACCCATATAACTAAAGTTTCGGTGTTCATTTTGACAGGCAAAGCGCCTGCAAACCCTTGATCTACGCGGCTTCCAAGCGCAATTGCAGGGGGTCAAGTTGAAGGGCTTGCGTAAAGAAGCGGTGCACATGCAGATCGATTGTCTCCATCACTAATTCCGCCTTATCGTGCAGCACCGGTTTGAGC
>CAZBKX010000530.1:0-6546 GCA_964492535.1 uncultured Rhodoferax sp.
TCGCCGAGCAGATGCGCACACAACTGGTCACCGTACCGGGGCTGGCGGACCTGAGCGTCGAAAAACAGGTGCTGATCCCCCAGATCACCGTTCGCCACGACCACCGCAAGTCAGCTCAAATGGGCTTGGCACCGGGCGAGGCAATCCGTGTGCTGCAGGCGCTCACCGACGGGGCGCACGGCGCGCAGATCGTTGACGGCCCCCGCCGCTACGACCTGGTGCTGCGCCTGCCCGACAACCAGCGCAGCCCCCAGGACCTAGCCCGTACGCTGATCGACACCCCCGCCGGTCGCGTGCCGGTGTCGAGCATCGCCACGGTGGAGGAGACCGATGGACCCAACCAGATCGGGCGTGAGAATGGGCGCCGGCGCATCATCGTTTACGCCAACACCGATGGCCGCGACATGGGGCGTGTCATCCAGGACATTCGCAGGATCATCGACCAGACGCCCCTGGCCAGCGGCAACTTCATCCGCCTGGAGGGGCAGTTTCAGGCGCAGGAGCAGGCCACGCGCCTGATCGCCGGTCTCTCGCTGGTGTCGCTGGCGATGATGTTCCTGGTGCTGTACTCGCGCTACCAGTCGGCCGTGCTGGCCGGCATCATCATGGCCAATATTCCGCTGGCACTCATTGGCTCGGTGGTGGCCATGTGGATCGCGGGGGTGAGTTTGTCGGTGGCGTCGATGGTGGGCTTTATCACGCTGGCAGGCATCGCCACGCGCAACGGCATTCTCAAGATCAGCCACTACATCAACCTGTGCAAGTTCGAGGGCGAGCGTTTTAGCCAGGCCATGATTGTGCGCGGCTCCCTGGAGCGCCTCACCCCGGTGCTGATGACAGCGTTGGTGGCCGCCTTTGCCTTGACGCCGCTGCTGCTGGCCGCCGACGCCCCAGGCAAGGAGATATTGCACCCGGTGGCGGTGGTGATTTTTGGTGGCCTGGTCAGCTCCACGCTGCTCGACACCTTGCTCACGCCCGTGCTGTTTTGGTTGTTTGGCGAGAAAGCGACGCAGCGCCTGGTCCAGCCCGATCCCGACGCGCAGCAGGGCGCCACGGAAACCCGGGAAAGCTATTGAGCTGGTTGAATACCAAAGCAAAATCAGGCCCTGGCGGCGCCGCCTGTTTCAGTGCGCCGCAACCTTGCAGGAGAAACCAAACCATGATGAAAAAACTGTTAACCGTTGCCGTACTGGGACTCTCAGCGCTGTCATTCAGTCCGGCGTTCGCCCATGGTGATGCCAAGGCCCGCCATGGCGGGGTAGTGGCCATTGCCAGCGACTTGTCGTTTGAATTGGTGGCCGTGGGCGGCAATGCCGTCATCTATGTGGAAGACCACGGCAAGCCCATGGCCCCCACCGGCCTCAAAGGCAAGCTCACTGTGCTCCAGGGCGGCAACAAGTCAGACGCCGAACTGGTGGTGGCCGGCGACAAGCTGGAGGCCAAGGGCATCAAACTCTCCCCCGGTGCCAAAGTGGTTGCCGCGCTGGTGACGCCGGCAGGCAAGGCGATGACGGTTCGCTTCACGGTCAAGTAAATGACCCGGCATGCTCTGCCTGCATTCAGAGGTGGGCTGCTCGCCTTGGTGGCTGCGGTGCTGTTTGGCGTCAGCACGCCGCTCGTGCAAAAGTTTGGTGTAGGGCTTGGCGCGTTCAGCACGGCGGCCTTGCTGTACGGCGGCGCTGCAGTCGTTGGCTGGATGCTGCGTCGACCCGTTGAGCGAGAGGCCCGCTTGCAGCGCCCGGATCTGTCCCGGCTGCTGGCGATGGCGGTCTTTGGTGCGGTGGTCGGCCCGGTGGCGCTGGCCTGGGGGCTGCAGCACACCAGTGGCACCAGCGCCTCCCTGATGCTGACGCTGGAAGCCTTGTTCACTGCGGTACTCGCCTGGCGTCTGTACAGCGAAACCCTGGACCGCCGGGTGTGGACCGCGATGGCGCTTTTATTGGCCGGTGGCATCTTGCTGGTGCTGGACCTGGGGCGCAGCGGCGGCGCGCAACTGTGGGGCCTGCTGGCGGTGTTGCTGGCCACGGCCGCCTGGGGCGTGGACAGCACCTTGTCTCGGGCGTTGGCCGAGCGTGATCCCGGTCAGGTGGTGATGGTCAAGGCCACGCTGGGCGCTTGCATGGCCCTTGTCTTGGCTGTCATTTTTGATGAGCCCTTGCCATCGGTTGTTGCCGCAATGGCATTGTTTGCCATTGGCGCCACGGGCTATGGCCTGAGCTTGCGGTTTTATCTGCTGGCGCAGCGTGCTTTTGGTGCAGCCCGCACGGGGTCGGTCTTTGCGTTGGCGCCCTTCATGGGTGCGGCCCTGGCGGTGGCGTTGGGAGACCGCTCGACCAGCGGCATGATGGTGCTGGGCGGCGTGCTGATGCTGGGCGGCGTGCTGCTGCACATGGTCGAGTCACACGGGCATGCGCATCAGCATCAAGCCCTGGAGCACGAGCACGCCCACCGCCACGACGACGGGCACCACAACCACATCCACGACCCCATGCCAGTGGCCCAGCACAGCCACCCACACCGGCACGAGCCGCTGCACCACACGCACGCCCACGTGCCCGATGCGCATCACCTCCATCGGCATTGACTCCTGCCCCGCCCGGCCACCGCAGCCCGTGGCTGCCGGGCCGGTTGGCACGCGGGGCACAGCCCATTGCAAGGCTCGTATGATGCCCGCTGTGTATCCATCCTCCAACTTTTTCCCCCTTCAACGGATCTATCCATGAGTGCTCTTACCCATTTTGATGACCAGGGCCAGGCCCATATGGTGGACGTGGCTGCCAAAGCCAGCACCCACCGCATCGGCATTGCCCGCGGGCAGATCGAGATGCTGCCCGCCACGCTGGCTCTGATCCAGAGCGGCACCGCCAAAAAGGGCGACGTGCTGGGCATTGCGCGCATTGCCGGCATCATGGCCGCCAAGAAAACCAGCGACCTCATTCCCCTGTGCCACCCGCTGGCACTGACCCGGGTGGCGGTTGAGTTTGAGGTGGCCCCGCCTGATGCCAGCGGCGTGGGCATTGTCGCCTGCACCGCCACGGTCGAGACCGTGGGCCAGACCGGTGTCGAGATGGAGGCCCTCACTGCCGTGCAAGTCGCCCTGCTCACCATTTACGACATGTGCAAGGCCGTTGACCGGGGCATGACCATCACCGACTGCAAGCTGCTGGAGAAACATGGTGGCAAGTCGGGGAGTTTTGTGGCGGGGCACTGAACTGAACCCGGCGCAGCCCGTGTGATGCGGGGCCGGTCGAAATATCAGTCCATTCGTTGCTTTTCCGCAAAAAAAAACAACTCGTATCCCCCGGATGTGGGATAGCCAGTTGCACCGTGCCTGCCTAAGATCTGACCACCCGAATAGGTCGGTCAATATAAGGATCAGGGAGCAGTATGAAAAGAGTGGGTCAACAGCGGCGGGACTACGCATTACACCGGATGAGCCTCGCCATTGATCGGTTCCTCGGGACGGAGTCCAAGCAGGAAAAAGCACAGGCAGTCTGGTGGTTGGCAGCCTGGCAGGCCGTCCATGAGGCGCGTTCCTGCCTCTCGCCGTCTGCCAGCAGTTGACCCGCAAATGACAGAGCCCTGCTATTGGCGCGCAAAAGCAGCCTCCAGCCGCATCCGGTAAAACGCCGCCTCAGTCGGCCGACCCAGCAACTCCGCGCTGTCAATCAGCTTCTCGATCACACGCGGCTCGGGTGAAAAATGCAGCAGGGCCAGGGCCAGGCGGTGGATATGGGCGGCATTGGCCGCAGTCAAGGGCGTGGTGGTGAGTTCCGCAAAGCGCACCTGCTGTTTGAACAACACTGAGCCCTGAATCTTGGCCAGGGTGTTCTCGCGGTAAGCAGCCAAACGCTTGGCCGGGCTCAGGTAGACCTGGCTGACGCGGTAATAGTCCCAGGTGACATAGCCACCCAAAACTATCAAAGGTATAGCTATAAAAGCAATGGATACGCCGGCCAGTGGGCTGAAAGGCTTCAAATTCGGGTTAAAACCCGCTGGGAGCGCGGTTGGGGGTCCTGGATGCCCCGCACGGGCCCGTGTGCGCCACAAGAACCACCCGCACAAGCCAAACGCCACCTGAAACGGGCCGTACCACAGCGGGTACTCCAGCAGGCTGTGCAGCCCGATCACCGCCAGCACGGCCCAGGCCAGTTGGCGCAGCGGGTCCGCCTCCCTCCACGGCTTGGCCCGCCACACGGCCACCACTACGACACCACACAGCAGCACCGCAGCAGGCACGCCCAGCTCCACGGCCAGATGCAGCGGCAGATTGTGGGCGTTGTCCAGAATGTCGCAAAAGCGCTCGCCGGGGTACAGCGTGATGAAGTGCGCGTAGTCCAGCTCGCCCCAGCCCCAGCCCAGCCAGGGCTTTTGCGCAATCAGGTGCAGCACGTTGCCCCAGAGCGTGAGGCGGCTGGCGCAGGCGCTATCGCCATCGCGCAGCCGCACCCACGCGCCGCTGCCAAAGGGGTCCAGACCCGCCAGCCAGGGCAGGGCGATTGAGGCCAGCCCGTAGGCCAGCCCCGCGACCAACATCGTGCGGCGCACCGCTGGCTGGCTCAGCCCGCCCCAGACCACGGCTAGCCCGGCGATGAGCACCAGTTGCATCAGCCCGGTGCGCGACGACGAGGCCGCGTTGCCCACGCCCAGCAAGATCGCGGCACCCAGCGTGCCGGCCAAATGCAGACCCGCCTGAGGGCGACAGGCGTTCCCCAGGGGCAGCAGAGTCAGTGGGGATGTTGAGCCTTTGAGCGTTAACTCATTGAGTTTCGAGCTGGCCTGCAGGGCCGCCTGGTAAGTCACCCACCACAGCAGGGCCACCAAACCCAGGCTGGTCAGGCTGGCAAACTGGTTGCGCTGGCGCAAATTGGCAAAGGCCACGCCCAAGGGGGTGGGGCTGACCCAGCCGCCCAACCATTCAGCCGCGCCGACATATTGCAGCAGCCCGATGAAGACACTGACCAGGGCCGCCGCCAGCCACGCACCAGCGGCCACGCGCATCAGCTGCCCGGCACTCCAGCGCGCCGGTGCGGCGGCGATCAGGCCCAGCGCGACGGTGGCGCACACCCAGGAGAACCACAGGGGCAGGGCGCCGCTCATGGGGCCCCAGGTCACAGGGTTCAGCCAGGGCAGCGTCAGGCCCAAAAAGACCAGCGAGGGCATGCAGGCGCGGCCCGCCTCAGCTCAGGATCACGCTGGACAGGCGCCTGCGGTAGGTGGCCACGACAGGGTCGGTGGGGGGAATCTGGCCATCGGCCACCTTGATGGCGGGCGGCTCGATGATGTCCAGAATGGCAATGAAGGTCTTGCGGGCCAGGTCGTCGGCCCAGGTCTTGTCACGCATCAGGATGTCGAGCAACTCGTCCATGGCGGCGGTCCACTGCTGGGCCGCCATGAGGGTTTGGGCCTTGCCGAAGCGGGCGTCAAAGTCGCGCTTGTTGGCGGCGATTTTGGCGTCAAAGCCGCCGTCACCGCCGGCCAGGTCGGCACGGTCTTGCGTGAAGTCAATGGCATTCATCCAGCGCTGCAGCGAGTCAAAGCGGCGTACCAGGCCGGTCTTGGCAATCACCGGGGTAAAGGCGACCTTGGCATCGTCCGTATGGCCGCGTTGCAGCAGCAATTTGACGTACTCGAAGCGGGCGTTTTCGTCGTCGGGGTTCTTCAGCACGGCCTGGTGCAGCGCCTCAAGGATGGCCACAGGGTCGTTGGCGTCGGGCGCATCGGTGGTCTCCACATGGGTGACTTCGGCTTCCAGCACATCGCCCTCGGGCACATGTTTGTCCAGAAACGCCTTGATCTGCCCTTCGGGCAGCGCGCCGGTGAAGCCGTCCACCGGTTTGCCCCCCACCATCAGCACGCAGGTGGGAATGCTGCGAATGCCAAACGCCTGGCTCAACTCCTGCTCCTGGTCGGAGTCGATCTTGACCAGCTTGAAGCGCCCGCCATAGGCCAGCTCGATCTTTTCCAGCAAGGGGCCAATCACCTTGCACGGGCCGCACCAGGGGGCCCAGAAGTCCACCAGCACCGGCACTTGCATCGAAGCTTCCACCACCTCGGCATCGAAATTGTCAACAGTCACATTCATCATTTTTGGGTCGCTCGGTTGGTTATTGGGCACGGCCATCCGCGCGGATGAGTGCCCTGTCATTAAAATCTCGGCTTGATCACTTGCGGGACCCCCGGCTGCAGACACCCGCAAAGCGCATCGGCCAACACGGTTCACACACTATGAAACACATTCAAATCGGGGTTGTCATGGGCTCCAGTTCCGACTGGGACACCATGCAACACGCAGTCCATATTCTCGAACAGTTTGGTATCACGCATGAGGCGCGCGTGGTCTCGGCGCACCGCATGCCCGATGACATGTTTGCGTACGCGCAAGAAGCCGTGCTCCGGGGGCTAAAAGCCATCATCGCCGGGGCAGGGGGCGCGGCCCATTTGCCAGGCATGCTGGCGGCCAAAACCACGGTCCCGGTGCTGGGTGTGCCGGTGCCATCCAAGCATTTGTCGGGGGTGGACTCCTTGCACAGCATTGTGCAAATG
>CAZBKX010000531.1:0-2476 GCA_964492535.1 uncultured Rhodoferax sp.
TTATCTTGATGCACATCAAGCAGGACAAGCCAGCCAATGCCACTGAAGTCTTCAAGTTCTTCACCTGGGCCTATAAAAACGGTGGCCCAACCGCGACATCCCTGGACTATGTCCCCATGCCTGCCAACGTGATTGGCGCTATCGAGAAGGCGTGGAGCCAGGTAACTGACGCGTCCGGCAAGCCGGTGGCCCTGAAGTAATCTTTCCGTCGATTCTCACAACTGTTTAGAGGGGCGGGTGCATGTCAACTACACTTCCGGCAAATCAGGGATCCATTGAAAATTCAGGGCAATTTCTCGGGCGCGTTATGACCAATCCTTCTCCTTTGAAAAAGGCCCGGTCGGGCCCGATGGCAGACCGAATTTTTGGCTGGTTAGCCAAAGGTTCGGCCTATTTCACCCTGATCATGTTGATGGGTATTTTGGTGTCTCTGACCATCAGCGCCTGGCCCGCGATCGACAAGTATGGTCTGGGTTTCCTAGCCAGCACGACTTGGGATCCCGTGAAAGACGAGTACGGTGGCCTGGTCATGATTTACGGTACCTTGATGACCTCCTTCATTGCGCTGCTGATCGCCGTCCCGGTCAGCTTTGGCATCGCGGTGTTTCTGACTGAATTGGCGCCCGCTTGGCTCAAACGTCCGCTGGGAACTGCCATTGAGTTGTTGGCTGCGATCCCCTCCATTGTCTACGGCATGTGGGGTCTGTTGGTGTTTGGCCCGGTTTTGGTCACTTACGTGCAGATACCCTTGCAGCAGTTATTTAGTGGTGTGCCCTATCTGGAAGTTTTGGTCTCTGGCCCACCCGTCGGAATCGGAATTTTGTCGGCAGGCATCATCCTGGCGATCATGATTATTCCGTTTATTGCCTCCGTGATGCGCGATGTGTTTGAAGTGACGCCCACGCTGCTCAAGGAGTCTGCCTACGGCTTGGGTGCCACCACCTGGGAAGTCGTCTCGAAAGTCGTGCTGCCATACACCAAGGCCGGTGTCATCGGCGGCATCATGCTCGGCCTTGGCCGAGCCATCGGGGAGACCATGGCAATCACGTTTGTTATTGGTAACTTCAACCAATTGGACTCCCTGAGCTTGTTTCAGGCGGCCAACAGCATTACTTCAGCCTTGGCCAATGAATTTGCAGAGGCGGCCGAAGGCTTGCATCAGGCAGCTCTCATGTACCTGGGACTTGTGCTGTTTTTCATTACCTTCGTGGTATTGACACTGTCCAAGGTTCTCTTGTCACAGCTCAAAAAGAAAGAAGGAGCCAAGTCATGACAACTGGCGAACTGCTGATGAAAGCGACTGCCTTGGAGCAGGTACGCGAGGCCCGCTACAAACAACGCAAATTGTTTAACAAACTGGCGCTGACCCTGTCATTGATGGCCATGGTCTTTGGCTTGTTCTGGTTGACCTGGATTCTCTACGAGACCATCCGGCTTGGTGTGGGTGGGCTGACAATCGCGACCTTTACCGAGATGACGCCCCCGCCGGGCGACGCTGGTGGCTTGGCCAATGCCATTTACGGCTCTTTTATCATGGTCATGCTGGCCACGTTTGTCGGCGCACCCATCGGTGTCATGGCCGGAATCTACCTGGCCGAGTTTGATGCCCAAGGCTGGCTCGCCTCGACCACGCGCTTTGTCAACGACATTTTGTTGTCGGCGCCCTCGATCGTGATCGGTTTGTTTGTTTATGCCGTGGTGGTGACCCGTTTCAAGTCCTTTTCCGGTTACGCCGGTGTGGTGGCGTTGGCCATCATTGTGATTCCCGTGGTGATCAGAACCACTGAAAATATGCTGCAACTGATTCCTGCAGGTTTGCGTGAAGCCGCCTACGCGCTGGGTGCGCCCAAGTGGAAGGTGATCTTGAGCATCACGCTGCGGGCAGCCCGTGCCGGTGTGGTCACTGGCGTGTTGCTGGCGGTGGCCCGCATTGCGGGTGAAACCGCGCCATTGCTGTTCACGGCACTAAGCAACCAGTTCTGGACCTCCAACCTGAGCCAGCCGATGGCCAGCTTGCCGGTGACAATTTTCAAGTTTGCCATGAGCCCTTTCGAAAACTGGCAAAAGCTGGCTTGGGCCGGTGTTTTCATCATTACCTTGGCCGTTCTGGGCCTCAATATTCTGGCCCGGGTGCTCACCCGCGCCAAGATCTGAGCGCAATCCTGCTCACTCCCTTTTTAAAGACTCATCATGACTACTGCCACGCTAGAGCGGACGAAGATTTCGGTCAAGAATCTCGATTTTTACTACGGCAAATTTCACGCGCTGAAAAATATCAACCTGGAAATTCCTGAAAACAAAGTGACGGCCTTTATTGGTCCGTCCGGTTGCGGCAAGTCAACCTTGCTGCGCGTCTTCAACCGCATGTTCGAGTTGTACCCGGAGCAGCGTGCACAAGGCGAGGTGATGCTCGACGGCGAGAATCTCCTGACCAGCAAAAAAGACGTTGCCCTGTTGCGGGCCAAGGTCGGCATGG
>CAZBKX010000532.1:0-3285 GCA_964492535.1 uncultured Rhodoferax sp.
GGGTTTTGCCTGGAAATCACCGAGAGCGCCATCATGGATGACCCCCAGCGCGCCGAAACCACTCTGAACCAACTCTCCGACAGTGGCTACAAACTCTCGATTGATGACTTTGGCACAGGCTACTCGTCCCTGGCTTACCTCAAGCGCCTGCCGGTGAATGAACTCAAAATTGACAAATCCTTTGTCATGGGCATGGAGCGCGACCAGAGCGACGCCCAGATCGTGCGCTCCACGATCGACCTGGCCCACAACCTGGGATTGACTGTGGTGGCCGAGGGCGTCGAGAACGCCGTCGTCTACCAGTTGCTGGGCAGTCTGAACTGCGACGAGGGCCAGGGCTACTACATGAGCAAGCCACTACCCAGTGCCGAATTCAACGCCTGGCGTGACCGCTGGATTGCAGAAAGAATATGAATACACCCTCCCACGAACTCAGCATGACTGTCTTGATGACACCGGACATGGCCAATTTCGCCGGCAATGTGCACGGCGGAACCATTCTCAAATTTCTGGACCAGGTAGCCTACGCCTGCGCCAGCCGGTACGCCGCGCGCTATGTGGTCACTGTGAGCGTGGACCAAGTGATGTTTCGCCAACCCATCCATGTGGGCGAGTTGGTGACATTCCTGTCCAGCATCAATCACACCGGCACCTCGTCGATGGAGGTGGGCATCAAGGTGGTGGCGGAGAACATCCGCAGCCAGGAAACACGCCATGTGAACAGTTGCTTTTTCACCATGGTGGCAGTCGACGATCACCGCAACCCCACCCCGGTGCCACCTCTGCAGCCCCTGACCGACCATGCCAAACGCCGCTTTGAGCAGGCTGTGCTGCGCAAAAAACTGCGCCAGGAACTCAACAGCCGGCTCGATGCCATCAAGACCGCGGTGCCCTAGCGCAGTGCGCCCAGCCACCGTCGCACTGGCGGTCGCCTTGTGCCACACGACCGCCCACGCCCAGTCGCTGGAAGACGTCGTGGTGTCGGCCTCGCGTGCGGCGCAACGCAGTTTTGATGCGCCTGCAGCCATTCAGTCCATCGACCGTGACACCCTTCAAAACGCAGGGCCGCAGGTCAATTTGTCCGAGTCGCTCAACCGGGTCCCTGGCCTGACCATCCTGAACCGCCAGAACTACGCGCAAGACCTGCAGGTGTCGATTCGCGGCTTTGGGGCGCGCTCGGCTTTTGGCATTCGAGGCGTTCGCCTGCTGGTGGACGGTATTCCGGCCACCACGCCTCACGGCCAGGGTCAGGGCTCGTCCATCAGCCTGACCTCGACCGACCGCATCGAGGTCCTGCGCGGGCCACTGGCCCAGTTGTACGGCAACGCATCCGGGGGTGTGATTCAGGCCTTTACCCGTGACGCCCCAGAACAGGCTGAAGTGAGCGCGCAGATTTACACCGGCTCATTCGGCATGCGCCGCAACAACTGGCAATACGCCGGGCAGGTAGGCGACTATGGCCTGGTGGCCGATTACGGCACCTTTGACACCGACGGCTTTCGTGACAACAGCCAGACGCAACGCCGGCAGTTCAACGGCAAGCTGAGCTTTGGCCCGAGCGCAGCAACCCGGGTGAACCTGGTCTTCAACCACTTTGACATGCCTCGGGCCGAAGACCCGGCAGGCCTGACCGCCGCACAACTCGCCAGCGACCCTGAACAGGCCGGCACCCAGACCGTGGCGCGGCGCGTAAGAAAGATCACCCGCCAAAACCAGCTGGGCGCCTCCCTGACCCATGCGCTGGACGCCACCCGCAGCATCACCACACGCGCCTACTACGGCGAACGTGACAACCTGCAGTTCCAGGCCAACAGCTTCTGGGTGGGTCTGGACCGCAACTACCATGGCGCCGGGTTGCAATACAACCACAAAACCACATGGACCGAACTACCCATGACCTGGGTGGCGGGTTATGAGTTTGACCACTCCCGTGAGCGGCGCCAAGGAGGCGAAGCCACAGCCGGCGAAAAAAAATCCGGCTCCATTAACCGCAATGAAGTCAACATAGCCCAAAACAGCGACCTGTTTTTCAACGCCACCGCCTTGGTCTTGGAGTCAGTCTCGATGGTGGCCGGTTTGCGCTACAGCACCGTGCGCTTCAACAGCACCGACGATGACCTCGCGGATGGCAGCGACGGCTCGGGGCGCGCGGTTTTTCGCGCCACCAGCCCGGTGCTGGGGCTCACCTACCATGCCAGCAACACCGTCAACCTGTACGCCAATTACGGCAAGGGCTTTGAGAGCCCGACGCTGGCCGAAGTCGCTTACCGGGACAGTGGTGTCGCCCTGCCGCTCTCCAAGTTCAACCCGGACCTGACAGCCTCCAGCAGCCAGCACTACGAACTTGGCGCCAAATGGGCACCAAATGCGCGCACCCGGCTGGACTTCACCCTGTTCCAAATTGACGCCAGCGATGAAATCGTGGTGTCTACCAGCAACAGTGGCCGCACAGCCTTCAAAAACGCGCCGGGCACTACACGCACCGGCTGGGAACTGTCAGGCAGCACCTGGCCAACACCCCACTGGCGCAGCACGCTGGCAGCATCCAGGGTCGATGCGCAATATTCGGAAACCTTCAAAAGCGGCGCCACACTTGTGGCCTCCGGCAACAAGCTCCCCGGCATTCCCCAGCATTTCCTGTTCTCGGAGTTGCTCTGGTCCAGCCAGGCCGCAAACGGCAGCAAGCAACTGGCCCGACTGGGCGCGCAAGCGGGGCTGGAACTCACTCGGGCCGGACGCCTGTTTGCCAACGACACCAACACCGCCTCCGCCGACGGTTACACCATGCTGGCTATCAAAGCCAGCCGGGGCTGGGCGTTCGGCCAAGGCAGCCTGACGGCCTACGCTCGGTTGGACAACCTGACGGACAAGCGCTATGTGGGCTCGGTCATCGTCAACCAGGCGGCGTCGCAGTTCTATGAGCCTGCACCTGGGCGCAACTGGACACTGGGGCTGCGCATGTTGTTGCCTGTGTGAAAAAGGCTCAAGTGACTATGCGGGGACCGAACCCAAGGTGTCGATCAGCCAGACATCGGCGTCCCTGAATTGAGCTGCAGCTGCAATAGCAATGCAAATTCAGCCCTTGCGAGACCCTTCTCGCGCAGGTCGAGTTTCATCAGTGAATCCTCGGTGAGCTCAGGCACCATGACCCGGACGATCAAATAAAGAACCAGCGCAAACTCAGTCGATGCGTTTCACGCTGGTACGGGGGGAACACTGCTTGCCGTGGGGTGGTGGTGCAAGGGCATGTACGCGCTGAGCAATCGCTTATTGCCAGAAATTCAA
>CAZBKX010000533.1:0-5186 GCA_964492535.1 uncultured Rhodoferax sp.
CCGGCTTCAAGGCGACCCAGGGTGCAGATGGTGCGCTGGCGGGGTTTGCCTTGCTCGTTACGGAAGGATTCGACCAACTGGGCGTAACGGCGATTACCGGATTGGGTGACCTTGATGAACATGGCGCTGAGTGTAGCGCAAGCCCAAAAATATAAAACTACTTAAACAGAACAACGTGCCACTACAATCGCCTTTTGCTTTAAACCTGAAAATTGAGGTAAGTCCTTGAATTCATTAGCAGGCCGGGGTGCAAAAACCGGAATTTCTCCAAAAAGGTGTCGAACTTCTGTGGGCTGGCTGGGTGCGGGCGTTTGGACTGCCGCACCTGCGCCTGCACCTGCACCTGCACCTGCACCTGCCGCATTTGGAATCCAGCGCGCGAAGGGTGTCAAGTCCGCCACATCGACGATGTACCAGTTTTTGGTAACCGGATCCCAGCGTGCGCCCAGTGCTTTGGCTTGGTCTTTATCCGCAAAAGGGGTCACTAAATTGATTCTCATGGTGCCAATTATCCTTGGGTGACGCCTACTGGATGATGCTCGGGTGTGTAGAGCTGCAACACTAATTGCGGTCCAGTCAAACTTTTATTAGGCACAACGTACTCATTCAGTCGATAATTGCTGCACTGCAACATTTTTATATCAAAGGTCATCACATGTTCAAGAACACCCCCTTCGAAGCTATCGCCAAAACCCTGTCGGACGCTGCGCCAAAATTCAACCCAGCCGGCATGGAAGACGCGATCAAGCCAGCACAAGAAAATCTCAAGGCATGGGCTGATCTGGCTCAACACCAAGCCCAAGAGGCACAAGCCGCCATCGCTGAAACCGTCGAGTCCATCAAGGGCATCAAGGACCCACAGGCTGCTTTTGAAATCATGAAGGCATCGGCCGAAGCAGGAATGGCCATGTTTGCCAAGAACCTGAAGGATGCAACTTCCCTGAGCTTCGGCCAATTTCACAGCACGATCGATGCGGTCGAAAAGGCGCATCCCGCACCAGAAGCTTTCGCTTCTGTGGCCAAGAACCTGAAAGCAGCTGCCTCCACTGCTGAAAGCAACCTCGAAGCCGCCATGGAAAAAGGTGCAGCTGCTGTTGCGTCAGTCTCGCCTGCAGCGAAGGCAAAGAAATCCCGCTAAAAGCCAGGTCGACCCGAACAGATTAAGTTTGAGTCGTCTTCAATGGTATGATAGAGACAATGACGCGCGATGGAGCAGCCTGGTAGCTCGTTGGGCTCATAACCCAAAGGTCGTAGGTTCAAATCCTACTCGCGCAACCAAAATATTAAAGCGTTCTAGTTTTTGACTAGAACGCTTTTTTCATGGGCAATTTTTTTAAGCGATGCAGTGATCGCCGCATCTGCACAGGCGGTGAATAGTTTTCAGAAGCACAAAGAGAAAAGGCTTGCCACTTATGAAAGTAGCAAGCCTTTACTTGTAGTGGTGGGTCCTGCGGGGGTCGAACCCACGACAAACGGATTAAAAGTCCGCTGCTCTACCAACTGAGCTAAGAACCCACTTTGAAAATGGTTTGCCAAGCATTTAATGCTGCAGCAAGCCTTTCATTTTAGCAGGCCTTTTTCTCAACTCATGGCGTTGTGGCTGGCCATGGCAACAAAAAGTCCTGCATGGTCCAGATCGGCCAAGCCATCATCGACACCGCCACTGTAAAGTTGTTCAAAAATTCGAGTGATCGGGGCATCAAAGCCGATTTCTGTGGATGTACTCAGCGCATTGCGCAAATCTTTCAGTTGCACGGCCATGCTTCCATGAGGCGAGAAGTCGCGGTCGATCATGCGTTGTCCGTGAACTTGCAAGACGCGGCTGTCGGCCAAGCCACCGGCCATGGCCTCCTTGACCTTGGCCATGCTGGCGCCACCCTTTTCGCACATCAGCAGGGCCTCGGCTACCGCGCCAATGGTGATGCCTACGATCATCTGGTTAGCCAATTTGGCCAATTGCCCAGTACCGTGGGGGCCGACGTGGGTAGCATGGCCAAAGATCTTGAAAACCGCTTGGGCGCGTTCGAACGCCGCAGCCTTGCCTCCCACCATGATGGCCAGCGTGCCCTGCTCCACCCCGTGCGCGCCCCCCGACATGGGGGCGTCAAGGTGGATGAGCCCGAGTTCACTCAGCCGCGCTGCATGGTCGCGCGCTTGAGCCGGTTGGGTCGATGTCATGTCGATAACGATGGCATCAGGCCGGATAGTCCGATCCAGGCCACCGGAAAATAGTACTTCTTCCACCGCATTGGCGTCTGCCAGAACACACAATATGTATTCGGCCGATCGCACTGCCTCGGTGGCTTGGGCATGGACCACGGCGCCAAAGGGCGTTAGCCGCTCGGCTTTGTGGCGCGTGCGGTTCCAGGCGTGGACCGAATGGCCTGCCTCGCACAGGCGTCTCACAATGGCGGACCCCATCGGCCCGGTGCCCAGTACTGCAATTTCCATGCTGACTCCCAAAAGCAAAAGAATACAGCGTCGCGGGACAGTCGGGCGCCCGGGCGGGGTGGGTTTACTGACGAAGTACTGACGGCTGGTCTACCATGCGCTTAGATTTGCCTACCACCCTTTACCGGAAACACTGAATGAAACCCAAAGACGGTCACATCCTGGACAGCCTCTACAACAACCGCGCGCTGGTGCCTGATTTCGCCAAGTATTTCTCTCGCTGGCAGGCGGCCTCGGCAATCGCGCGCGAGACCTTGTCGTGCGAACTTGATGTGCCCTATGGGCCTGATGCCAGCGAGAGGCTGGATATCTTTAATGCCAGTGACAAGCAGGCGAAGGCACCCGTGCTGGTGTTTTTACACGGCGGCTACTGGCGCTCCCTGGACAAGGCGGATCACTCATTTATTGCGCCGGCGTTCACGGCGAAGGGGGCGTGCGTGGTCATGCCAAACTATGCTTTGTGTCCTGCGGTGAGCATTCCCCAGATCACCCTGCAAATGGTTCAGGCCCTGGCGTGGACGTATCGGCACATTGCTGAATTTGGAGGCGATCCTCGGCGCATCACCCTAGTGGGCCACTCTGCAGGCGGTCACTTGGCGGCGATGCTGCTGACCTGTGTCTGGAGGGCTGTGGGTAAGGATTTGCCAGCCCGTTTGATTAAAAACGCCGTGTCGATTTCAGGGTTGTACGAGCTCGAATCCATCCGACGCACGCCCTTTCTAAGGGACTCGCTCAAACTAACGCCGACCCAAGTCAAAAAAGCGAGCCCGGCATGGCTTCCTGCGCCCAAGGTGTCGGGTCGGCGAGGGATCTTGTGCAGCGTGGCAGGGAGCGAGGAGAGCACCGCATTCATGGAGCACAACGCCTTGATCCAGCAGGCCTGGGGTCATAAGGCGGTGCCCGTGGCCGAGGTGTTGCCGGGCCTCCATCACTTCAGCATTGTGGAAGCGCTCATTCAGCCGGGTCACCGGCTGCATGAGCTGACCGGCGCGGCCTTGTTCGACTAGCGCGCCAGCCCCCGGGCAGTGGCCCTACATCAGCAGGTGTTCACCTGCGTTGTCACCACCCAGTGTGACGTAGTTCACCCTGCGGATGTCCATGAGTTTTTTGCCACCGGAGTAGCTGATGGAGCTTTGGATGTCTTGCTCCATCTCGATCATGGTTTCCAGCAGCTTGCCTTTGATGGGCTCCAAAATGCGCTTGCCCTCCACATGCTTGTATTCGCCCTTGTTGAAGTCGCTGGCAGAGCCGTAGTATTCCTTGAGCAGCTTGCCATCGACCTCGACGGTCTGGCCGGGGCTTTCTTCATGACCGGCGAGCATGGAGCCAATCATGACCATGGTGGCGCCAAAGCGGATGGACTTGGCAATGTCCCCGTGCTCACGGATGCCGCCGTCGGCAATGATCGGCTTCGTGGCCACGCGGGCACACCACTTGAGCGCGCTCAATTGCCAGCCGCCAGTGCCAAATCCGGTCTTGAGTTTGGTGATGCAAACCTTGCCGGGGCCGATGCCGACCTTGGTGGCGTCCGCGCCCCAGTTTTCCAGGTCAATCACCGCCTCCGGGGTGGCCACGTTGCCCGCAATGATGAACGTGGATGGCATTTTTTCCTTGAGGTAGCCAATCATGTTCTTCACGCTATCGGCATGCCCATGCGCGATGTCGATGGTCACGTACTCTGGTGTCAAATCCAGGGCGGCCAGCTGATCCACGGTGTCATAGTCCGGTTTTTTGACGCCAAGCGAGATGGATGCATACAGGCCTTTGGCCTTCATGTCTTTGACGAATTGCACGTTGTCCAGATCGAACCGGTGCATCACATAAAAGTAGCCGTTTTGAGCCAGCCAAATACAGATGGACTCATTCACCACGGTTTTCATGTTGGCGGGGACCACCGGGATGCGAAAGCGGCGCGGACCCAGTTCGACGCTGGCGTCGCACTCCGAGCGGCTCTCCACGCGGCATTTGCGGGGCAGCAAAAGGATGTTGTCGTAATCAAAAATTTCCATGGCACAGGCTCCTGAGGGCTGTTGTTGAACAGATGAGCGCTTGGCCTGGCCGGTTCATGCTGCGCCTGAAAAAGGCAACAAAAAACCGGGCGCAAGAAGCTTGGGCCCGGTGTCTGATTCTACCGACCTCAACCAGCCGGGGCGCAGCGCGACAGGGCTATAGACCTTATATGGCCCTGCGTATCTTCCACCCAGCCGAGCACGCTCAAACGGTCCGGGTTGGCGCCTTCGGGAATGCTCAAGGGGCGCGATTCCGAGAAACGGGCTGGCCGGGCTTGGTCTTTGGCCAGCGGCCGGGTCCACTCGGTTTTAAATAAATTTCTGGCTAGTCGGCGCTCCACAGGCGAGCCCCCGGTGCCGGCAGGAATGGTCTCCAGCATCAGCAGCCGGGCTGTCCAGGGGCCGGCCCTGACGGGTTTCATTTCAATGGATGCCCCCAGGTAATCGTTGACGGCCAGGCCGTGGGCGACGCGCAAGGGGAGGGAACGGGCGCGAGCCAGTGGGCTGTTGGTGACCAAAGCCTCGGCTGGCACAGCTTGTTTGAGGTCCGCCAGGCGGTTGAGCGCGTCACGGCTGGCCGCAGCCGACAACGGCGCCTCGTCGCCCCGGGGGCTGGGCACGATCCAGTCGATGATGATGGCCTGCGTGTTGGCTTGGAGTGCGGGAGGCTCGCTCCAGCAGGTGGGGCAGTCGGCGCTGATGAACCGCTCCACCAAGGCCACCGGC
>CAZBKX010000534.1:0-3196 GCA_964492535.1 uncultured Rhodoferax sp.
ATTGCCGAGCCGCTGGGCAAGGCGCTAGGTCAAAGCGTTATTGTGGAAAACAAGGCCGGTGGCGGTGGCCTGGTCGGCGCGACAGAGACCAGCAGGGCCAGCCCCGACGGCTACTCGCTGGGAATGGCTACCGTATCTACCACTGCGACCAATCCCGCCATTAACCCGAAGACGCCTTACAACCCGCTGACCGACTTCACTCCGATCGTTAACATTGCGGCAACCCCGAATGTGATTGCCGTGCACCCCAGCTTTCCTGCCAAAGACCACAAGAGTTTTTTAGCGGAGCTAAAAAACAACCCCGGCAAATACTCCTATAGCTCATCAGGCACTGGTGGCATCGGGCATTTGCAGATGGAACTATACAAAAGCATTACCGGCGCCTTTGTTACACACATTCCATATCGCGGCGCGGGTCCAGCCCTGAATGATGCTGTGGCTGGGCAAGTGTTGATCATTTTTGACAACCTCCCATCCGCTCTGCCGTTCATTCAGTCCAAGCGGCTGGTACCTATTGCAGTGGCTGCGCCCAAGCGTCTGGCCATATTGCCAGACGTGCCTACGTTCAAGGAACTTGGGCTTGAGCCGGTCAATCGCATGGCCTATTACGGTATTTTGGGGCCTAAAGATCTGCCCAAAGAAGTGGTGAACAAGGTAAACGCTGGTGTGCTCAAAGCACTGCAAGACCCTGCCGTGAGGAGACGCATTGAGGATACGGGCTCCATCCCGATTGGCAACACGCCTGCCGAATTCACAGCCCAGATCAAGGCCGAGTTTGGCGTGTACAAAAAGGTCGTGGAATCTGCCAATCTGAAATTGGATTGATGTTTTCTTAGACAGGTATTCGCAGAGTTAACTCTGCAGCCGCTGGCGCGAAAACCCGCTCGCCCTTGCAAAGAGGCAGCCGGGTTTTGCGCCTGCGAAGGGTCTGAGCAACTCTCTGTGAACTGGCGTAAAAAATCGTTATTTTCAGATCACGGAATTTCACGCGCACATCCCTGCAACTCGCTCGGTCTTTTGGCCGATCAGGGCGCATTTCGCGCCCTGCACATGCGCCCTGTTCAGTGTGCGCGTTGGAGGCATCTGGCTGCCAATGCTCAGGCTCAACAATTTATGGGTATCCGGGGATCCGTCAAGTCCCACATCCATCGCCAATGCCTCGCCGTCGCGCCCAGACAGCGGGTGAGCATGAGATGTCAGCGCCAGGCCAGCCACGCCAACAGCGTCCCAAACTTCACACGCGCCTGCACCTAACCGGCGAAAGAAGAGTCAACGACATTCATCGTGGGAAGATATCCCTTCAATCGGAAGTTTTAAGCCACTCTTCAGCCAGTCGCACCCAGTAAGTGGCACCCAGCGGAATCAGGTCGTCGTTGAAGTCGTAACTCGGGTTGTGCAGCATGCAGGGGCCGCCGCCATGACCCATTTCACGGTGCGCGCCGTCGCCATTGGCAATGAAGCTGTAGCAGCCGGGCTTGGCCATCAGCATGTAAGAAAAATCCTCGGCACCCATGGTCGGCTCCTGCACCTGCACGTGGTCTTCGCCGACGATGCTGGCCATCACCTTGCGGGCAAACTGAGCCTCTTTGACGCTGTTGATGGTGGGCGGGTAATTGCGCACAAAGCTGAATTCGCACGTCATGTCAAACGCGGCACAGGTGTGCTCGGCAATTTGCTTCATGCGGTGCTCAATCATGTCCAGCACCTCAATGCTGAAGGTACGCACCGTGCCCTGCAACTCGCAACTGTCGGGAATCACGTTGGTGGCCTCCCCAGCGTGGATCATCGTGACCGAGATCACCCCGGCATCAATCGGCTTCTTGTTGCGGCTGATGATGGTTTGAAACGCCTGCACCATCTGGCAGGCCACTGGCACCGGGTCAAGACCATTGTGGGGGAGCGCCGCGTGGCCGCCCTTGCCCTTGATGGTGATCTTGAACTCGTTGCTTGACGCCATGACGGGGCCGGGGCTGACTGCAAACTTGCCCACCTCGGAGCCTGGCCAGTTGTGCATGCCAAACACCGCTTCCATGGGGAACTGCTCGAACAGGCCGTCCTTGATCATCTCGCGCACGCCACCGCCGCCCTCTTCGGCGGGCTGGAAAATCAAATAGACAGTGCCATCGAAATGGCGGTTTTTTGCGAAATGCTGGGCTGCGGCCAGCAGCATGGCGGTGTGGCCATCATGGCCGCAGGCGTGCATCTTGCCGGGGTTCACGCTGGCGTGGCTGAAGGTGTTGAACTCCTGCATCGGCAGGGCGTCCATATCGGCACGCAAGCCAATAGCGCGGCTGGACGTGCCATTCTTGACGATGCCCACAACCCCCGTGGTGCCCATGCCGCGGTGCATCGGAATGCCCCAGTCCGCGAGTTGTTTGGCCACCACGTCCGCCGTGCGAACCTCTTTGAAACACAGCTCGGGGTGGGCATGGATGTCTTTACGGATGCGGGCGATGCCTGCAGCCTGGGTAACGATCGAATCAATGGTTTTCATGTGTGCTCCTGTGGAACTAGTCTATAACCAGAACCCTGATTCGCCACATCGGGAGCAGAAAATCCTGATTTCTCCCTCAGACATAGATTGGATCCCGAAATGCCACTGTGCGGGGGACGCGGGACATCAGGACGCGTCGGGCTGCGCGCCGGGTGCCGCCCGGCGAAAGGGCTCGAGCTCAGCGCAGGTCCTGTCGATGGCCACAATGTTCGGGTAAGGCGTCAAATCCACTTTGAAGCGACGAGCGCTTTCAATCTGGGGCACCAGGTAAACATCGGCCAGCGTCGGGGTGTGGCCAAAACAAAAATTGCTGCGCTGCGGGTCGGCCTTCAGCAGGGTCTCCAGGGCCGCAAAGCCGTCGTTGATCCAGGTGGCGCACCAAGCGTTCACAGCGGCCTCATCACAGCCCAGGGTCTTGCGCAAGTACTCCAGAATGCGCCGGTTATTGAGGGGATGAATGTCGCAACCCACAAGAGCCGCCAGCGCCCGCACGCGGGCCCGATCCTGCGGATCAGCGGGCAACAAGGCGGGGGTAGGGTAGCGCTCTTCCAGCCATTCGATGATGGCGGGCGACTGGATCAGCACCGTGTTGTCCACTACTAGCGCAGGCACCAGGCCCTGGGGGTTGAGGGCCTTGAAGGCGGCGCCCAGGTGCTCTTCGGTGCGCAAGTCCACCGCCACATACTCGGCGGTGAGGCCTTT
>CAZBKX010000535.1:0-2138 GCA_964492535.1 uncultured Rhodoferax sp.
AGGCTGTTCAGCGCGTCGGGCCGGTTGAGCGTGAGGGTGCGCACGGCACCGGCGTTGGACACCAGCACGGTGGCGTTGGAAAGGACAGCGTCGGTCAACGGAGAACCCCCGGCCAGCCCCGATGCACAGCGAAAGAGGCCGGGCTGGCGGCATTCTTCGACCGATCGGTCGAGGAATTCTAGGAGATGCGACCGAAGCCGATCAAGCTCGGACCAACCCGGCCCCGCATCGCCTGCAACCCGGCCGATGGAACGGCACCGGTCAGCGCGTGGCGGGCTCGCGCGAGAACCGGCGTTCCAGATAGTCGAGCAGCGTGCGCAGCGTCTGCGCCTCGCCGCCCACCGGCCGACCCGGCCGCGCGCTGTCGTTCCAGGCGAAGAGGTCGATGTGCAGCCAATCCAGGTCGGCGGGCACGAAGTCCTCCAGAAACAGCGCCGCATTGATGGCACCGGCCAGCGCATTGCGACCGGTGTTCACGATGTCGGCGACTTCGCTCTCGATGCCCGCGTGATAGCCGCGCCACAGCGGCATGTGCCACAGCGGGTCGTGCAGCGCCAGACCTTGATCGACGAGCGCACGCGCCAGCTCCATGCGGCGGCAGAACAGCGCCGGCAGTTGCGCGCCGAGCGCCACGCGCGCGGCGCCGGTCAGCGTCGCGAGGTCGATCATCAACGCCGGCTTGCCCTCGGCACCGTAGGCCAACGCATCGCAGAGCACGACGCGGCCTTCGGCGTCGGTGTTGCCGATCTCGATGTGCACGCCGGCACGCGACTTGAACACGTCGCCGGGCCGGTAGGCGTTGCCCGCGATGGCGTTCTCCACCGCAGGGATCAGCAACTGCAGGCGGACCGGCAGGCCCAGTGCCATCACCATCTGCGCCAGGCCCAGCGCATTGGCGGCGCCACCCATGTCCTTCTTCATCAGGCGCATGCCGTCGGCGGCCTTGATGTCCAGGCCGCCGCTGTCGAAGCACACGCCCTTGCCGATGATCACCAGCCGCGGGTCTTTCGGCCGGCCCCAGTTCAGCTCGATCAGCCGCGGCGCACGCGTGGCCGCCCGGCCCACGGCATGGATGGCCGGGAATCCCTGGTCCAGCAGCTTGTCACCGATGGTCTGCTTGAACGTGGCGCCATGCTGGCGCGCCACCAGTCGCACGGTCTCGGCCAGCTCGGCCGGTCCCATGTGCTCGGCCGGCGTGTTGACGAGGTCGCGCGTCGATGCGATGACGGTGGCGAGCAGCACCCCGCGCTGCGCCGCGGCGTCGGGCGCCAGGTGCAACTGCGCGGGCTCACGGCGCGCCGCCTTGTAGAGGTCGAAGCTGTAGCTACCCAGCTCCCAGGACATGGCGGCGGCAGTCGCATCGATGGCCAAGCCGGCATCGCCCAGGTGGTAGCGCCCAGCCGGGAGCGCCTTGGGCAGCGCCGCCAGCGCCCAGGGGTGGGCGACGCCATGCACACCGGCCCAGACGGCAGCCAGGCGTCCATCGTCCGCCGGCAGCAAGGCGTGGGTGTCGGGCGTGCCATCGAACCCCGTGGTCTGCAGCCAGCGGCGCGCTGCTGGCTCCAGCGCCGCCGTGTGCGCGGCGAAATGCTCGCGGTCGGTGGTGTGGAGGGGCACGCTGCCGCGGCCGGGTCTGGCGAGGTGGACGGTCATGGGGGAGTGTCGAAGGGGTGCTTGGGTGGGAGTTTCGGCGCAGGCGCGCCGCGCGAGCCGGCCCCGCCCGTCGCTACGGGCAAACGGGCTGGACGCGGCCTCAGGCCGGCGCCGCGGTCGTCACCGCTGGCGCGGCTGAGGCCGCCGAGCGCTCGACGTGCCAGTCCATCAGCCGCCGCATGTTGCCCAGCGACACCCAGTGCAGGTGCACCAGGCCCAGCACGCCGCTGCGGTGCAACTCGGCCACCACGGCGTCCGGCAGTGCCGTCATCTTCTTGTCGTCTACCGCCAGGAAGCCGTCGACCGAGTGCTTGCGGCCATCGGGCAGCGTGGCGTCGAAGCGCATCTCGCGCAGCACGTCGAGCTCGAGCAGGCGCTGGCCGACCAGGCGCGTGCGCTGGATCTCCGCCTCCAGGGTTTCCAGCTGCGTCTGCATATTCTTCAGCAGCGGCGCCGACTGGCCGTCGGCTTCGAACACCGGCATG
>CAZBKX010000536.1:0-11301 GCA_964492535.1 uncultured Rhodoferax sp.
GCCTGCAGCGACGAGTCCAACGACGGTGCCGACCGATACCCGCAGGCCGCGCACACAGGGACGTCCGCCCATGACGGCAGGATCCACGGTGATGCGCTCAGCGAGGGTCACTTTTGACTCCTTGAACTGCCGTCCACGGTAGCTGGTGGCGGCCAGTCCGCGCAAATTGCTGTGCCGCGTCCATGCCGCGCGAAGCCGCTCGAACGCATCCAGACGCGCAGACCGGAGAACACCGTCCGAGCTGCCGTGCTCGGTGTTGCTGCCGGGTCCGGAATGGGGGATCGTTTGCGGCGGGCGTCAGCTGCTTGAGATCACGAACCCGTTGTCAACGTGAGACGCCCAGAATAGGCTTGGCAGCCTCACCGATAGCGCAGCTTCATCACCAAAATAGTGGCCGCCAGCGCCAGGGTGATGCAGTTGGCAATGACGATGGGCCAGGCGCTCAGCAGCAAACCATACACCAGCCAGCAAGCCACACCCAATGTGAACGCGCTGTACATGCCCAATGAGATGCCGCGCACATCGCGGGTTCTGAACGTGTGCCAGGCCTGGGGCACAAAGGAGGCGGTGGTGAGGATGGCAGCCAGGGTGCCGATGACGTCGATCAGTTGCATGGTGGTCAATCCCGTACGGTCCAGTCCACCAGCGCATCAAAGGCCGGGCGCACGGCGTTGGCGTTGGCGTGGTTGGCAATCGCCACCAGCACGTAGCGTTTGCCACTGGCGCCGTGCACATAGCCGGCCAGGGCCGTGACATCGCGCAAGCTGCCGGTTTTGAGGTGGGCGCTGCCCTGGGTGGCGGCCTTGCTGCGTTTGAGCGTGCCGTCCACCCCGGCAATCGGCAGGGAGGACATCAGCTCGGGCATCAACGGGGAGCGGTAGGCGGTTTGCAGCATGCGCGCCAGAGCCTGGGCGCTGATGCGCTCGCTGCGCGACAGGCCCGAGCCGTTGTCCATGGTGGGGGCATCAAGCGGACTGATGCGGTCTTTCCACCAGCGGTTAAGCACCGCGCGGGAGGCCTCGCGCGAGGCGGGCAGGGCGGTGCCTTGCATCGCCGGCGTGCCATTGGCTGCGCTGTTGGCGCTGCGGGCGGGCAGGCTCAAGCTGAGGAACAGTTGCTGCGCCATCACGTTGTTGCTGAATTTGTTGATGTCGCGAATGACCTCGGCCAGCGCGGGCGAACTCATCTCGAACACCGGTGCCAGCGCCGTGGCTGGTGCAGCAACGCCAGCGCGCACCTTGCCACCGAGTTGGCCCCCCATGGCGCGCCACAGGCCCTCAACGGCGCGCAGGCTGTAGTTGGCGGGGTCGGCATACGCCACGGGCCAAACCTTCTCAAAGCATGACAGGGGGTAGCTGCCACCAAAGCGGATGCGCGCAGGGTCTGAAAAGTCGGCCTTGAGTGTGCTGCGGTAGTCGCCGCAGGCCGCGTTGCTGGCAAGGGTTCCCTGGGCGCCATTGCCGGGAGACAGTGGCACGGTGGTCTGCATCTGCACGCCGGCCAGCGGGGGCTCGAAGTACACCTGGGCGGTATTGGCCGTGCGGTCCGGCACAAAGGTCATGACCACCGATTTGAAGTTGAGCAACAGCGCATCAGGCGTGGCGTTATAGGGGCGCAGGGGCTCGCCGTCAAAGCTGGCCGGGTCGGCCTCCAGGGGCTCAAAGGCACTGCGGTCCAGCACGATGTCGCCAGCAATTTTGTCAATGCCCAGCCCCTGCACCCGGCGCAGCAGCAGCCACAGCCGCTCGGCCACCAGCTTGGGGTCGCCCTGGCCTTTGATGATGAGATTGCCAAACAAGGTGCCGTCGCGCACCGCGCCGTCGACAAAGACGGGGGTTTGCCAGGTGTAGGCCGGGCCCAGCAGGTCCAGCCCGGCGTAAGTGGTCACCAACTTCATCACTGACGCCGGATTGACCGGCACCTGCGTGCGATGGCTCAGCCGCGCAGGGGTCCGACCCTCGGCGTCCACCACCAGCAGGGTGACGGCGTCCAGCGGCACCTTGGCGCGCTCCAGTGCTGCCGCCACGTCAAGGGGGATTTGTTGGGCCAGCGAGGCACCGCACACCAGGGCGGTCAGGGAAAGCAGCAGACGTTTTGGTAAAGACATGGTCTGATTATCCGGCTCAAGGTGTCGCTTGCAGCCACCGTATGCACCGCCGGGCCTCGGATAATCGGGGTATGCAAGTTTCTTCTCCTCACCCTCTGCGCCATCTGTCGCCGCGCACTGTGGGTCTGATCGCCGCGGTGGTCACTGTGCTCATCTGGACGGCCTTTATCGTGATTGCCCGCGCTTCGGCCGATCCGGCTCGTGGCGGCACGCTGTCTCCGTTTGACATCGGGTTCAGCCGCATCGTGGGCGCCAGCCTGGTGCTCTTGCCCTGGGGCTGGTGGCTGGTGCGCCGCGACCGGCTCGCGGGCACGGGGCAGTCGTCGATGGTTGGCTTGTCTCCGCTGTCCTTGCGGGTCACTGCCACGGTGGGTTTCTTTGGTGGCCTGCTGTACGCGCTGCTGGCCTACACCGGCTTTGTGTTTGCGCCGGCGGCCCATGCCTCGGTGCTGATGCCGGGCAGCCTGCCGTTGTGGACGGCCTTGCTGGCCGCACTGATTCTGCGCGACCACATCACGCCGATGCGCGCCCTGGGCCTGGGGCTGATCGTGTTGGGCGATGTGATGGTGGGCGGTGCCAGCCTGCTGCGGGCGTTTGAGGGCGGCGATGTCTGGAAGGGCGACTTATTGTTCATGACCGCGGCGTTCTGTTGGGCCACCTACAGCGTGCTGGCGCGCAAGCATCGGCTCGATGCCGTGCGCGCCACCATCGCCATCACGGTCTTTGCCTTCGTTACCTATGTGCCGGCCTATCTGCTGCTGAACGGGCTGGGGGTCACGGCGGGGCGTGTCTTTACGGCCCCGCTGGGTGAGGTGCTGTTTCAGGTGGGGTTTCAGGGCTGGGGCTCGGTGGTGATCTCGGGCATTTCTTTTACCAAGATGGTCCAGCACTTTGGTCCGGTGCGCACCACCATGATCACGGCGCTGGTGCCCGGCCTCTCCGCCTTTGGCGCTGTGGTGTTTTTGGGTGAGCCCCTGAACTGGAATCTGGCTGCGGGGCTGGCGCTGGTCACCCTGGGCATTTTGTTTGGGGTGCGCGCGGCAGCACCAATTGCTATTAAATTAAAACCGTCTGCCCAATAGATATGAAGGCTGGAAGCCGTTTATTTATAAATAGTGTGCCTGCCATCCGCCTGATTGCTGTTTCGTGCCGTTTTGTCCTCACGGGGGCTGGGCGGCCATGACTTCCTGGCACACCCTGCGCCAAACCCTCGCGCGCCTGCGGGCTGAGCACGCTCAGGTGGCCGATCTAGCCACGGTCATCAACCTTCAGCGCTTGCGATGGCTGGCACCCACGGTTCTGTTCGTCAATGCCCTGCACGCGCTGGCTCTGGCCTTGCAGTTGGCGCAGTACCACTATGATGGCCTGGGCTATCGCTGGCGGGTTGGCTTGCTGGTGGCCCATGTGGTCATGGGTCTGGTGATGGGGGTGTGCGCGCTCCTGGTGAGGCGCGTGGACGCGCAGGGGGCGCCGCCCTGGGCGCGCCGGCTGCCTCTGGCCACGGCGGCGCTGGGCATGTTGTTTGCCACCGCCGTGGTGGTGATTGACCAGTGGGTGACGCCCAACATCACGCCCTTTTTGGCCAGTTGTTTTTTACTGGGCGTGGTGTTTCACTTGCGCCCGCTACCCTCGGCCGTGTTGTACCTGCTGGCCTTCATCGGGTTTTATATGGGTATGGGCCTGACCCAGGGCAACCCGGAGATGCTGTTGTCTAACCGGCTCAACGGCATCACCCTGGGGTTTCTGGGCTGGATTCTGATGGTGGTCATGTGGCGAAATTTCACCACCATCACGCTCCAGCAAACCCAGCTGCTGGAGATCAACCTCAGTCTGCACGAGCGCCAGGCCGAGCTGGAGCGGCTCAACCAGCATGATGGTTTGACGGGCTTGTTCAATCGCCAGACCTTTGTGCAGTTGACCGGCCAAGAGCTGGCGCGAGCGCAACGCCAGGGCAGCGACACCACCCTGCTGATCCTGGATCTGGACTTTTTCAAGCGCGTGAACGACTTCTATGGCCACCCTGGCGGGGATGCCGTGCTGCGCCATGTGGCCGACCTGGTGCGTGCCTCTGTGCGTAGCACCGACCTGGTGGGTCGTTTGGGTGGCGAGGAGTTCATGGTGCTGTTGCCCGGCACGGCTACGGATGCTGGCCGCACCCTGGCTGGCAAGCTTTGCCGGCAAATAGAGTCCAGTCCGCTGATCTGGCAAGGCGTCACCATTCCCGTCACGGTTAGCATCGGTCTGGCCAGTGCCTCGGCCGGCAAGGCGCTGGATTTGGAGCGGCTGTACTGCGAGGCCGACACCGCGCTGTACCAAGCCAAAGATCAGGGTCGAAACCGCGTGGTGGCGCAGGTGGCGGTGTCCAACCCCCGGCCAGCAGCGAATTGAGGAAGAGGTCAAAATCCGTGGCACACGGGGGCTCCTGCCGCCCCCCCCTCTGCGCATCCGGGTGCGAACCCGCCGGGATGCAGCCCGCACACCATCCTGACTTGAAACAATCGCCATGAACCCCCTTCAACTGAATGCCGATGTGTCCCAACGCTGTGTCGTGGACAGCACCACCTTGCCCTGGCTTGCCTCACCCTCGCCCCTGGTGCACCGGCGTTTGCTGGAGCGCGATGGTGGTGAAGTGGCCCGGGCCACGTCGATTGTTCGCTACGACGCCGGCGCGACCTTTGATTCCCATCTGCACGAATTGGGGGAGGAGCTTCTGGTGCTGGAAGGCACGCTGGGCGACGAGACCGGTGAGTATGGGCCCGGCACCTACCTCAAGAACCCACCGGGTTCCAGCCATGCACCGTTCTCCAAAGCCGGGTGCACCCTGTTTGTCAAACTGCGCCACCTGGACCCCGCCGATACCACCCGGGTGGTGGTGGACACGCGCCAGGCGCCCTGGTATCAGGGCATGGTGCCGGGCCTGACGGTGTTGCCGCTGTGGGAGTTTGGCACCTCGCACACGGCCATGGTGCGCTGGGCACCGGGTACCTTCTTCAACCCGCATCGTCATCATGGAGGTGAAGAAATTTTTGTGGTCGAGGGTGTGTTTTCGGACGAGCACGGGAACTACCCCCAAGGCAGCTGGCTGCGCAGCCCGCACCTCAGCCAGCACCAGCCCTTCAGCCGCGAGGGCTGCCTGATCCTGGTGAAAACCGGGCATTTGCTTGGGTGACCAGGCACCGTCGATAAAATCACCCGCATGAACCTACTCGCCTTTGACACCAGCACCGAACTCATGTCGATCGCCGTGCAGTGCGGGGGTGATGGCGGCAAGCCCATCGTCTGGCAGCACACCGCCCCCGGGGGGGCGCAAACCTCCGCGCACCTCATTCCCGCTATTCAGGACCTCATGGCGCAGGCCAAGCTGGAGTTTGGGCAGTTGCAGGCCATTGTGTTTGGTTGCGGGCCGGGCTCGTTTACCGGGTTGCGCACCGCTTGCTCGGTGGCGCAAGGGCTGGCTTTTGGCGCAAATGTGCCTGTCTTGCCCATCCCGACCCTGTTGGCCGTGGCCGAAGAGGCCCGCCATCAGCATGCGCCCCAACAGGTGCCCTGGCAGGTGTGGGCGCTGCTGGATGCCCGCATGGATGAAATGTATGCGGCCTGCTATGAATTTAATGGGTCTGGGTGGAATGAACTCGCCGACGGCAGCCTGATTCGGCCTGAAGAGCTGGTGGTGGGGGCTCACGCCGTGCTGGCGGGCAATGTGTTTGCAGCCTACGGAGCCCGCTTGCCCGCAGCGGCCGGCACCCAGCCACCTGGCACCAACTTGCGCCTGGAGGCGCTGCCCACCGCAGCCGCCTTGTTGCGCCTGGCGCCGGCCTTGCTTGCCGCCGCAGGCGCCATGCCTGCCGATCAGGCCCTGCCTTTGTACATTCGCGACAAGGTGGCCAAGACGACGCTCGAACGCGCGGTCGAGAAGGCGGCCTTGTGAGTTCGGTGCTCAAACCCTTCGAGGCACGTTTCCAGGCTCTGACGCCGGACCACCTCGATGCGGTGCTGGACGTGGAGAAGAGGGCTTATGCGCATCCGTGGTCGCACGGCAACTTTATGGACACCCTGGCCGCCGGCTACGAGGCCCAGTTGTTGCTGGCCGAAGACACCCTGCTGGGCTACTTTGTGGCCATGAAGGGTGTGGACGAGGTGCACTTGCTCAACATCACCGTGGCGCCCGAGTTCCGGGGCGAGGGCTGGTCGCGGGTGATGCTCGACGCCCTGGCCCTCTGGGCCCGCGGGCAGGGCGCCGACTGGCTCTGGTTGGAGGTGCGCGTGGGCAACGAGCGCGCCATCCAAGTCTATGGCGCCCATGGCTACCGCCAGGTGGGGCGACGAAAAAACTACTACCCCAATGACCGGGGCCAGCGAGAAGACGCGCTGGTGATGAGCTTGCGTCTGGGACAATCCATCGCATGAGCCTGGATCTGGACGACCGCCAACGCGCCATGCTACTGGAGATGGGCGTGCACGTCTGGTGGCCCCAGGCTGAGCAGGCGGCGTCGCCTGAATTGGCGCTGGCACCGGCATCCGCAGTGGCGAACGTGGCGCGGCCCGTGTTGGCAGTTGCTATTGAAAATAGAGCTATTGAGGCAATCAATACGCCGGCTGAAGGCTCAAAACCTTCAATATCGGTGCCTGTGCGCCCTGCAGTCACCCTTAGCGCCGCCGTGCTTGCGGTGCCCACGGCAGTTTCAGCTGCAGCCTTCGAAGGCCTGGCTGGCGGAATTGCGGCCATGGACTGGCCCGAGTTGGCGCAGACCGTGGCCAGTTGTCAGGCCTGCAAGCTGTGCATCGGGCGGCGCGCGCCGGTGTTTGCCGGGGCGAGCGGCCCCCGCCAGGCCGACTGGCTGGTGGTGACCGAGCCCCCGGAAGAATCGGAGGAGCGCGCCGGTCGGCCGCAGGTGGAGCAGGCCGGGCAGTTGCTGGACAACATGCTGCGCGCGCTGGGGCTGCGCCGGCAAGACGGGCCAGCACAGGATGCCCCGCCCCCAGACAAGGGCCACAGCGCGACCCGCGCTTATGTCACCAGCGCAGTCAAATGCCGCCCGGCCGTGGTGCGCAACCCCAGCCTGGACGAACTTGCCGTCTGCGGGACTTACCTGCAGCGTGAAATCGCCCTGGTGCAGCCCAAAGTCATTGTGGCGATGGGCCGCTTTGCCGCCCAGGCGCTGCTGCAGGGCAGCGTGGCAGAGGTGGCCAACATTCCCCTGGGCAAGCTGCGCGGCCAACTCTACCGCTACCAGGGCCTGCCCGTGGTGGTGACCTATCCGCCGGTCTATTTGTTGCGCTCACAACACGACAAAGCCCGCGCGTGGGCCGACCTGTGCCTGGCCCAGGAGGCGGCAGATCAGTCCCATTTTCCTTCCCTTGATGTGTTTTAAACCAGGACCCCGACGCCATGTCACTTTCCAAAACGACCCTGTCAGCGATCCAGCAAGCGGGTGCAGCCGTGTTTGCTGCCGACGCCGAGTTGAAAAATTCCGTCAAAGACTACGCTCAACGCGTGAACGCCGCGATGGCCAGCAACCCGTTTGGGCTGGGCAATGACGCCTTGTTCGACAACTGGAAACTGGTTGCACGCCTGTCCCAAACCATGGCGGGCATTGAGGAAGAGCTCAAGAAGGTGCATGCACTGGCCAGTGAATTGACGGACGACGACGGCCCCGCCGACCACGCCCTGCCCGCGCTGTCTGCACCGCTTGCTGCGCAATCCTCTGCGCCTGAGCTGCTGGTCGCCATGGCTGGCGACATTGCGCCCACGGACGTAGTGGCCAAGTCCGGTCAAAAGAAGGGTGCCAGGAAAGCGCTCGCCAAAAAGCCGGCTCCAGCATCGCCACCGGTTCTTGGCGGCAACCCGACCAAGCTGCTGCGCCACCTGCAGCGGCTCCTGAACACGCGCGACTTCATGGCCGTCAACCTGAGCGCTGCCGGTCTGGCCACCGGCATTCCCGCAGGCTCTGTCAACGCCGCCGTAAAGAAGCTGCTGGGCATCGGCCTGCTGCTCGCCGGACCGGGCGGGCGCTTCAAGCTGGCCAAGTGAGTGAATGCCTTTTCAGAACCTCTTGCGAAATAAATCAAGTATGAAATTTGTGATCAGAACCTTCTTCAAGACCCTGCGCCTGGTGCTCGGCCCCGTGGTCCTGCTGCGCGAGCGGCTCACCCGCCCGGCAGGGCTGGTGCGCGCGCCTGCCGCCCAGGCGCTGGTGGATCAGCAGTGCCAAAACCTGGCCTTGTACCAGTACGCCACCTGCCCCTTTTGCGCCAAGGTGCGCCAGGAGATGCGCCGCCTCTCCTTGCCGATTGAAAAGCGGGACGCGCAGCATGACATCAAAAACCGGGAAGAACTCACGCGTCAGGGCGGGCAGACCAAAGTGCCCTGCCTGAAAATCACCGGGCCACAAGGCAGCCGTTGGCTGTATGAGTCGGGCGAGATCATTGGCTACTTGCGCGGGCAGTTTGCGCCGGCTTGACCCGCAACCTGACCCCGAGAGCCGGTCTCAGGCCGACACTTTGCGCACCTGCACGTCGACTTCCATGCCAAGGTAGTCCTGCATGGCCCCGGTCCAGGAGCCACTGACCGGGGACGCCAGGCTGGCGTGGCGCGCCACCCCCACCCGAATCAGGTCAGAGCCGCCCACCAGGTTGTTGGTCGGATCGAACGGAATCCAGCCCGCACCCGGCAGGTACACGTGCAGCCAGGCGTGGGTGCTGCCAGGGCTGGACACCTGTGCCCCGCCGCCCGCGACCTCGGGCGAGTACAGGTAGCCCGACACAAAGCGTGCCGCATAACCCAACTGGCGAATCGCCTCGATCATCAGCGTGGCAAAGTCCCGGCAGGTGCCGCGTTGCAGTTGCAGTGTTTCGTAAGGTGCCTGCACGCCCTCGTCCTGTCTGGCCTGGTAGCGCAAGGTGTTGCGAATGAACTGAGTCATCTCCACCAGCAGCTCGCGCGTACCGGTTGTGCCCTCGGTCCGGACGAACTGGCAGGCCCAGTTTTTGAGCAAGCCGGTCGGGTCATCGTAATAGGGGCTCAGGTAAGGGGCCAGCACCCGCAGTTCTTCGGCGTCGTACTCAAAGGGGTAGGTTTGTGCCCGCGTGCTCAGCGGAAAATCAAGTGCCCGGGTGCCGGTGTGCTCGACCGAAAAAGAGCAGCTGATCTTGAGCTCGGTGGCGGGGCTTTGCGGCTGCACCAAGGCCACCGAGTTGGAGTAGGCATCCTGGATCAGGCGAATATCAACCGGCTCGGGGCTCACCTGCAGGTCGGTGGCCAGCACCCGCAGGTCGTGGCTGTCACGGGGGCGAAACAGCACCCGGTGGGTGCCCAGAATGACCGGCTTGGCATACCGGTAGTGGGTCGTGTGGGTGATATCGAAAAAAACAGACAAGGCAGCACTCCCGTCTTTGGTAAAAGATCACGATACCACTCGTCAGGCTCACCCCGCCCCTCAAGGGGCACTTGACGGAACAGCGTTGCGGGGCTTCTTACAATGACACCATGACCTTCCTTGACATGTTGCGCACCGCCGAGCGCCAAAACGGCTCCATGTTGTGCGTGGGGCTGGACCCCGATCCCGCCCGATTCCCTGCCCTTTGGCGAGGGGACGCCAGCAAGATATATGACTTTTGCGCCGCCATCGTGGACGCCACCGCGGACCTGGCCATGGCCTTCAAGCCGCAAATTGCCTACTTTGCCGCCCACCGCGCCGAAGACCAGCTGGAGCGCCTGATGGCCCACCTGCGCCGTGTTGCACCGCAGGTGCCGGTCATCCTGGACGCCAAGCGCGGGGACATTGGCAGTACGGCCGAGCAGTACGCGCTGGAGGCGTTCGAGCGCTACGGCGCCGATGCGGTGACGCTCTCACCCTTCATGGGTTTTGACTCGGTGCAGCCGTATCTGAAATACCACGGCAAGGGCGCTTTTCTGCTCTGCCGCACCTCCAACCCCGGCGGGGATGATCTGCAGAACCAGCGGCTCTCCAGCATTGACGGCTCGCCCTTGCTGTATGAGCACGTGGCGCGGTTGGCGCAGGGGCCCTGGAACCTCAATGGTCAGCTCGGGCTGGTGGTGGGTGCCACCTACCCCACTGAGATTGAACGGGTGCGGGCGGTGGCACCCACGCTGCCGTTGTTGATTCCCGGTGTGGGCGCCCAGGGCGGCGATGCCGTGGCCACGGTCAAGGCCGGCTGGCGTGGCTTGGCCCGTGCGCAGGGTGGGTTTGAGACCGCCGCGCCGATCATCGTGAATTCTTCGCGGGCCATTTTGTATGCATCCGGTGGCGCCGACTTTGCCCATGCGGCACGCCAGGAGGCGATGCGCACCCGCGATGTGCTGGAGGCCGCCCGCCAGCAGGCATGAAGGGCGCCAACGCGCCTGGGATGCGTCTGGTGCGCGGGCTTGCGAAATATCAAGCGATAGCCGCCCTGCTTTTCTAGACTTGAATCTTTCAGCGTTGCCCGCAGGGGGCCAAGGAGAGATGGTTATGGAAAAAACCTGGTTGCAACATTACCCCGCCGGCATTTCGGCTGACGTGGATGTGGATGCGTTTGCCTCCCTCAAGGATGTGCTGCGCCTGACCTGTCAGCGCTTTGCGGACCTGCCCGCCTACAGCAACATGGGCGCCTCCATGACCTATGCCGAGCTGGACTTGCACAGCCGCGACTTTGCCGCCTACCTGCAAGGCACGCTGGGGTTGCTCAAGGGAGACCGGGTGGCGATCATGATGCCCAACCTGCTGCAGTACCCGGTGGCCTTGTTTGGCGTCTTGCGGGCCGGGTTGGTGGTGGTCAACGTCAACCCCCAGTACACCGTGCCCGAGTTGGAGCACCAGCTCAAGGACTCAGGGGCTGTAGCCATCGTGGTGCTGGAAAATTTTGCCCATACCCTGCAAGAGGTGCTGGACCGCAACCCCGGCCTGGGGCCCACCGTCATCACCACCGAGGTGGGCGACCTGTTCCCCCTCATCAAGGAGGTGGTCACCAATGTGGTGGTGAAGTACGTCAAGAAGATGGTGCCGCACTGGAAGATCGCGGGGGCCATCGAGTTCAATGCCGCCTTGCGCCATGGCCGCGATGAAGTGCTGCAGCATGTGCCGTTGGGCCATGGCGACATTGCGTTTTTGCAGTACACCGGGGGCACCACCGGCGTGGCCAAAGGTGCGATATTGACCCACGGCAACATGGTGGCCAACCTGCAGCAGGTGGGC
>CAZBKX010000537.1:0-3876 GCA_964492535.1 uncultured Rhodoferax sp.
TCCCCCAGATGCTGCTTCCGGAATGCGCTCCCATTCGGGCCACTGGCTCATCACGCGCCCGCTTCATGGTGTGTGTGTCTGATTTCCCCGGAAAAACAAACAGTCAGAGTCATGACTCTTATTTTCAATTTAAACAGTCACAGTCATGACTCTTGTTTAATTTTTTTTAAAAATCATAATGTTTTGTTTCGTTCGCCCGGAAACAAAGCCAATCCGCCATGCCTCCGCTCTCCGTCGATGCGCGTCTTGCACTGGCCCCCCTCGACCCTTCGGCCCGGGCCACCAACCTCGCGAGTGACCCTGATCTGGCGTTGCCGCAACTCCTGAGCGACTCTCTTGGATCCGTTGTGGTCCCCCGCCAGGCCGCCATCAACACGTCTGTTTGGTCCAATAACGGCGCGGGGCACTTCTCGGTGGTCATGGATGTGAGCGGCCTGGTGTTGGCGGTGCACGATGCGTCGGACAAGCTCCATTGGTTCTGTAGTTGCGATGTGAGTTTCAGTTCTCTTCGCGACACGCGACGACAGCAGCACGCCATGGTGACCGGCCCTTGGCTTGAACGGTGGATCCGACAACGCTTGGGCCTGGCCCCGGCTGACGACCTGCGTTCTTGGGTCCTGGGGTTTCTCAAGGCCAGGTTGACCGAGCCCATTAATTTGTTGGTCAACATTGCCGACATTCATCAACCCATCCTGAGTGGTCTTGCGAGTCTCATTGTGTCCGGCTATGACATTACGCGCCTGAAGCTCGGGCGCATCCCCTGTCGTCTGAACGTGCCCACCGGCCCTTGGCAGCCGATTCCGGAGACACCATGGTCGGGGCCCGGAGATCTTCCCAAGTGCACCCGCGACCAGCTGGGTACTCTCCAGCCCAACCAATCGGTGTACTATGCGGAGCGGGGCCGATTGACCCAGGGGCCACTGATGCAGGGCGTCGTCCAGGGACACAACCAGGGAGCCCTGGTGATTCTCCCCAGGTTTGGAGGTGCCAGTAAAACGATCCGTCTGAGTTACGAGGACGCCGACGTGCGCCATCATCCGCCCGAATCCAGCCGGACGTGTGCGCCCCGCGTTACAAACAAACGGAAGACGTCTTGCGTTCGCCTTGGTACAAGCAAACGCTTGAAAACGTGCGCGCCGACTGCCGGCTCCTCCTTGTCGGAACTGTTTGTGACCGTGGCCACCGATATCCTGCTGCTGCTGTTTCAGCGGCTGCCCCAGTCGGCCGGGATGATGTCGCAGACATGCCTGGCATGGTCGCACGCCGGGCGGCTCGGGTACCCGATCCGGACCCACGGCACGCGGTACAGCACCGACCCCCGCATCCCGACCACGCCGGGACATTCGTGGTATATGGAATCGGACCCTCGCCACCGACGCGAGGCCATGTACTTGGCGGGCAGGATCGGGGACCTGGCCTGGATCAGGCAGCTGGGGGCTCTGGGTTTGCCCTCGACCGAGCCGACACCGTGGCTGAGGCCCGAGCACATTTACGGATTGATGAACGCCGAGGCGATGGACCTGGAAGCCGACCCGCTGATGGACACGAGACCTTTGAAACACCATGACACGGGCATGTTTGACGAGCCGGGGCGAGTACACACCGACACCGAGACCTGGGTCACGGCTGCCATCCGGGGGGGGCATTTCCAGCTCGTGGAGCACGCCGTGGATCAAGGGCACCGGTTCAGCCGAGCCGACTACAGCGCGCAGGTCAATTCCCCCTGCCCGAAGACCAGGGACTTGGTGCGGAAATCGCAGCCACCTAATTACCAAGTCCATCTCGGGATCAGGGAGATGGAGCTGGCGCTGGAGTGGCGCGACCTTGCACTCCTGCGGAAGTGGCGACTCGGCTGCTCCCAGTTCACCCTGGAGTTACTCATCCAGTCGCTGCTGCTCGGCATCCCTGAACCGTTTGACTGGTGCGTCGAGGCTGAGCAGACCACATTGCTGGCCGCTGCCGCCGCAGGGGCCGGCGATCTCGGCAGGCTGGACTCTGCGATTGCTAACGGGTGGAATCTTCGGGGCTCGTTGGCAGCAGCGGCCGAATCGGGGCACACCCAGGTAGTCGCGCGGCTGGCCCGTGAGCATTTCGTCGGATCGGATTGCGAGCGCGCATCCGTGCTGGCCGCCCGGCACGGACATCTCGCGGTACTCGACATGCTGCGGCAGCACTGGGGCGCGGACGCCCTGGCGAACAGTGAGGCGCTGGAAGTGGCGGCGGTCAAGGGGGGGTGCCCTCTGATGTTGGCTGCAGTCCAGCCAGGCTCGTCTGTGTGCCCCAAGGCCGCCATTGTGGCCGCGGCCGTCGGCAACATGGATGTCGTCCGCGAGTTTCTGCTGCACCACGATAATCCCGGGGACCAGGTATTGATGTCCATGATCGAGCATGCCGCGATGGCCGGCCAGCCAGATATCATGAGGGCAGTTTGTGATTCCGCAGCTGGGACCAGGATCTACCGCTCCGCCGGTTGGCTCTTTTGCAGCTGGCTCACGGCGGCGGCCAACGGCCAGCTCGATACCATGCAGAGGATGCATGTCTGGTGGCCTCTGACGCTCAAGTGGTGGGCCACCGTCCAGCTGGGGCAGAAGCTCGTCAGGTTGGCTGCGCGGATGAATGACGCGCAGATGATTGACTGGCTGGCCACTCTGGGGTTTGTGGCCGACGACCTGTGCCGTTCGACGCTGCATCAGTATGGTCACTGTAAATATGTGTTATCTCAAAACCTACTCCATACATAAATTTTTTGTAAACTCAACTAATTTGACTTGCAATTCTTCCGATCGAGCCATCTTGGTCTGGCGCGTCGATTCAGCAATGAATCTGTGATGTGTGCAAGATTTATAACCGAAACCTCATCGTGTCCCCAGCGTCTGTCGCATCGAGTGCATATTTAGATGCCAGCTCGCAGCCGCGGCCAACATTGACGCGGCGGCGTTTGTGCGGGGGTCGCAGAAGCTGGCCAGCTGCGTCAACGCCGCGACCCAATTCTACATGACGGGCATGTAAGGTCTCGAAAATTTGTACGTGCGACGTCCGCCCACCCCCCCGATCGACACGCGAATGTCGCGGCGGGAACGGGTGGAATTTGTTCATGGCCCCAAGCCAGAAAACATGGCCAGATGCGCCGCGGCTGCCGCCCTGGGAGACCTCGACCTGCTCCAGACGCTCCGGGCCGCGGGCGTCGAGTGGGATCATCGCACCTGCGACCAGGCGGCCGCGAATGGGCACTTGGAGGTGCCCAAGTGGACCCGGACATTCAGGTGCGAGTGGTGCACGGCCGCGGAGGACGCGGCGGCGAACGGTCATGCCGAGGTGGTCCGCTGGATTTTGGCACACAGCTCAAATCGCGGGCCGATCATGTGTCGGGTGGCTGCTCAGAATGGTCGGCTGGAGACGCTCCATGCTGCTGCAAGGACCGCTTGCATGCGACTCGATGCATCGAGAAAGCGATCACGAGTTGCATGGACTCGGGGATGGGGCAAGCATCTACGCCAGCAGGGCGTGAATTTGATCGCTTTCGGGAACGGACAATGTAACGCGCGGGGCCACCGAAAGATGCCGACCAAGCAAGTGATTCGACACGTTGCATCCGTTATCGGTGTCCTTGTGATCGATGAATTTGGGACAAGTTCGCGATGCCCGACATGCAAGTCAACAACCAAACTTACCCGTGAACACGGGGACATCACCACACTTCAAGTGTCAGAAGGTGAAGACTCAACAGAATTTGACAACCCAAACGTTTCGTGCGATTTGCGCACAACTGTCGTAACCCAATGCGGTTTACCTTGCCCTGGGCAACATTCATGATCAACATCTTGGTATCGACCTTTCTTTTACGTTGAATCCACTTGGAATCGGCTTCTTGAGTTA
>CAZBKX010000538.1:0-10440 GCA_964492535.1 uncultured Rhodoferax sp.
GCGCCTACAAGTTCACGCGCAAGCCCACCGGCGACATTCTGGCCATCGATCGGGTCATGGCCATCCACAAGCGAATTCCCAACACCCATTTGGTGATGCACGGCTCCAGCAGCGTGCCGCAGGATCTGCTTGCCATCATCAACCAATACGGTGGCGCCATGAAGGAGACCTACGGCGTGCCGGTGGAAGAAATCCAGAAGGCGATTCAGTTCGGGGTACGCAAGATCAACATCGACACCGATATTCGCCTGGCCATGACCGCGGCCGTGCGCAAGTTCCTGGTCGAGAACCCGGACAAATTCGACATGCGCGACTGGCTCAAGCCCGCCCGGGAAGCCGCCATGCAGATCTGCAAGCAACGCTATCTGCAGTTCGGGTGCGAAGGCCAGGCCAGCAAGATCAAGGCCCACAGCCTGTTTGAAGTGGCGAGCCGTTACGCCCGTGGTGAGTTGGCCCAAGTGGTTCAATAAGAGTCCGGCCCTGCCCTGCCTTGGCGGGGCGCAAAGATCGCCTTGGCGACCTCACTAAAATCCTCTGCATGACCGCTCCAACTTCAAGCTCCGCTGTGCCCGGCACCCTGCACACCTCCCTTCTCACCTCCCTGCCCTTGCTGGCGCGGGGCAAGGTGCGCGACAACTATGCCGTGGGCGATGACCGCATCCTGATGGTGGCCAGTGATCGCCTGAGCGCCTTTGACGTGATCATGGGCGAACCCATCCCCGGCAAGGGCGCGTTGCTGACCCAGATGGCTTTGTACTGGTTCGACAAACTCGGCCCCAATGGCTTGAACATTTGCCCGATTCACCTCACCGGCGAGACTCCCGAGAGCGTGGTGACGCCTGCTGAAGTGCCTCAGGTCACGGGTCGTTCCATGCTGGTCAAGCGCCTCAAGCCCTTGCCGGTGGAGGCGGTGGTGCGGGGTTATCTGGCCGGTAGCGGCTGGAAGGAATACCAGGAGAACCAGGCCGTGTGCGGCGTGGCGCTGCCACCGGGGCTCAAAAACGCCTCCAAGCTGGCCCAGCCCATCTACACGCCCGCCTCCAAGGCCGCCGTCGGCGACCATGACGAAAACATCACCTTTGAGCAGTCTGTGGCCATCATCGGGCTGGACCTGGCCACGCGCATCCGCGACATCAGTATCCGGCTGTACCAGGCGGCCAGCGAGATCGCCGCCACCAAAGGCATCATCATTGCCGACACCAAGTTCGAATTTGGTCTGGACGCCGACGGCACCCTGACCCTGATGGACGAGGTGCTGACCCCCGACTCCTCACGCTTCTGGCCGGCCGAGAGCTACCAGGAGGGCATCAACCCGCCCAGTTTCGACAAACAATTTGTCCGCGACTGGCTGGAGCAGGCGCAAGTGGACGGAAAGCCTTGGAGCAAGACCCCTCCTGCACCGCGCGTGCCCAGCGAGGTCATTGCCAAAACAGCCGCCAAATACCAGGAGGCCCTGCAGCGCCTCACGGGTCAAACCGCCTGACGCCCGGTCAGTGCTCTCCGAGGGGCCGTTCCACTTTCCTGTGATTTGCGCTCCCCCTTGAGCTCTCAACATAATGGCTGCACGCTACCATCTGCAGCATGAAAAACCCCCTGCACCCAGCAAATGCCGCCTGCCCTTGCGACAGCGGTCAGTCCTACTCTGATTGCTGCGGCCTCTGGCATGCCGGCCTGACGGCAGGGCCGCATGCGCCCACCCCCGAGGCACTCATGCGTTCGCGCTACAGCGCCTATGTGATCGGGCTACTTGATTACCTGTTGGCGACCTGGCATGCGTCGAGCTCCCCGGGCGATCTGGAGCTGCCGCCCGTCAAGTGGCTGGGGCTGGAAGTGCGCCACGCCCAAACTGCGGGCGATGCCGGTGTGGTGGAGTTTGTAGCGCGCTGCAAAGAGGGCGGACGCGCCCAGCGCATGCATGAGACCAGCCGCTTCGTGCGCGAAGACGGCCGGTGGTACTACATTGACGGGCAGATGACCGAGTCGCAGTAGGCCCGGTCGGAGGGGCGGTGTCAGCCCAGGTGCTTGCCCACAATCCCCGCCAGCTCAAACATCGTGACCTGCGGTTTGCCAAATACGGCCAGCAGCTTGACATCCGCGTTGATGGCGCGCTTGTTGGCAGCGTCCTGCAGGTTGTTGGCCTTGATGTAATCCCACAGTTTTTTGATCACCTGCGGGCGCGCCACGGCCTCGGTGCCAATCACCGCGGCCAGGGCATCGCTGGGTTTGAGTCCGGCAGCGCCTGCGCCTTCCTTCTTGACGGCGACCTTGCGCGGGGCCTTGACGGCCGCCGTTGTGCTCGCTGCCTTCTTTGCAGGTGATTTTTTGGCTGTAGCCGGCGTCTTGATTGGTGTAATGGATGCTTTTTTAGGAGCGCCTGCCGTCTTGCGGGGTGGGAACTTGCTGGGCGCAAATTCAAAATTCACTTTGCCAGCCTCGGCGTCCCAGGCCAGCATGGCCTTGAAGGCGCGCCGGGTACGCATGGATACAAACTTGTCCAGCAGATCGGTCTTGCCAGTGGCCAGCAGCTTGACCATTTGCTCCCGCTCAATGGGTTGCTGCAAAATGATCTGGCCGCTCTTGAAGTCACAGCTGGGGTTCGCTTGCGCGAGGGTGGGTACTGACTTGTCGCACAGGTAGTTTTTGCCATGCTCATAGACGGCACTACCGCACTTGGGGCAGGCGCCCAGGGGTTCCTGGCCGCTGAAGTCAATCAACTCACCGGATTCCTCGCCCTTCTTGTCGTCACCAAAGTCGAATTCGAGCTTGTAGTTTTTGCTCTCTTCGTCGAACTTGATGATCATCTCCGCCGTGAACGGCCATCCGGCCTTGGAGCGAAAGCCGCTTAGAGGGCCGATCTTGCGGTCACGCAAAAATTGCTCCACCTCCGTCGCCTCAAACGTTCGCCCGGCCGGGGTTTTGCCAAACGAGAAGCCGCAGCCCTCACCTTGGCCGTCCGGGCCGGTGCAGGTGTAGCGCCGGTAGTTCTCGCGGACGACACCGCCGCAGTTCGGGCAGGGGCTGCTCAGCGTGGCAAAGTCACCGGGCACTGTGTCGCGGTCGTATTCCTTGGCTTTTTTCACCATGCGCTCGGTCATGGCGGCAATGTCGGCCATAAAGGACTCGCGGCTGAGCTTGCCCTGTTCCATTTGTGCCAGCTTGTATTCCCATTCGCCGGTGAGTTCGGCCTTGGTCAGTTCCTGCACGTCGAGGCCGCGCAGGAGCGTCATCAACTGCATGGCTTTGGCGGTGGGGATCAGTTCACGGCCTTCGCGCAGGATGTATTCCTGGGCAATCAAGCCCTCAATGATGCTGGAGCGGGTGGCTGGCGTGCCCAGGCCTTTTTCCTGCATGGCTTGGCGCAGCTCGTCGTCTTCCACGGTCTTGCCCGCGCCCTCCATGGCGCCCAACAGCGTGGCCTCGGAATAGCGGGCGGGCGGGCGGGTCTTCAGGGCTTTGGGGTCGACGGCCTGCGCCTTGACTCGTTCGCCGGGCTGCACCGGCACCAGGTTGCCCGGGCTCTTGTCGTCCTTGTCAGCTTGCTCGGCGACGGCTTCCTTGCCGTAAATAGCCAGCCAGCCCGGCTTGACCAGCACCTTGCCTTCGGTCTTGAAGTTGTGCCCGACCGCCGTGCTGATGCGGGTGGTGATCTGGTATTCGGCGGCGGGAAAAAAGACCGCCATGAAGCGGCGCACCACCAGGTCGTAAATCTTCTGCTCGGCCTCACTCAGGCCGCTGGGTGACTGCAGCGTCGGGATGATGGCGAAGTGATCGCTAACCTTGCTATTGTCAAAAATGCGCTTGGAGGGGCGGATGTAGTTCCCGTTGAGCGCAGTGAGGGCATGGGGAGCCAGGTGGCGCATTGAGCTGTCGGCCAGCATCTCGAAAGTCTGCTTCACCACCGGCACGTAGTCCTCGGGCAGGGCACGCGAGTCGGTCCGGGGGTAGGTCAGGGCCTTGTGGCGCTCGTAGAGGCTTTGGGCAATCGAGAGCGTGGTTTTGGCTGAAAAGCCGAATTTTCCGTTGGCCTCGCACTGCAAGCTGGTCAGGTCAAACAGCAGAGGCGAGACCTGCGTGGTGGGCTTGCTTTCTTCGGTGACCGTGGCTTGCTGCCCGCGTACGGCATCGGCAATCGCCTGGGCCTCACGCTGGGTCCAGAGCCGGTCGGCCTTGAGCTCGGCGTCTGCCTCGTCGTTGCCAGCAGCGGCATTGGCGGCAGATTTCTTCCAGCTGGGGTCAAACCATTTGGCCGGGTACTCGCCGGCCTGAGCGCCAAAGGTGGCGTGAATCTCCCAATAGTCGCGGCTGATGAATTTGCGGATCTTTTCTTCCCGCTCCACCACCACGCTCAAAGTCGGCGTTTGCACCCGCCCCACGGTGGTCAAAAAGAAGCCCCCGTCACGGGAGTTGAACGCCGTCATGGCGCGCGTGCCGTTGATGCCCACCAGCCAGTCGGCCTCGCTGCGACAGCGTGCGGCATTGGCCAGCGGCATCATCTGCTGGTCGGTGCGCAGGCTGTTGAACCCGTCGCGGATGGCCTGGGGAGTCATCGATTGCAGCCACAGGCGGTTGACCGGTTTGCCCAGCGGCTTGGCGCCGCCGGCGTACTGCTCGATCAGCCGGAAGATCAACTCTCCCTCGCGGCCCGCGTCGCAGGCATTGATGAGCTGGCCCACGTCCTTGCGTTTGGCCTGCTTGACCACGGCATTGAGCCGGGTCTTGGTCTTGTCCATCGGTTTGAGGTCAAAGTGCGGCGGGATCACTGGCAGATGCGCAAAGCTCCACTTGCCGCGCTTGACGTCAAATTCCTCAGGGGCCTGAATCTCCAGCAGGTGACCGACGGCACTGGTCACCACGTATTTTTCGTTCTCGAAATGGTCGTCGAATTTCTCGAATTTTCCTGCCACGGGCGTCAACGCCCGCACGATGTCTTGTGCCACGGAAGGCTTCTCGGCAATGACTAATGTTTTCATCTGACTACAATTCCCTTTCTTCGCGGGCGCCCGGGCGCCCGCACCTGCACGTGGGCACGCACACACGCACCCATACGAGTTCACGATACCAAATTTTCAAACGTGTCCCCAAAAGCCCCATCTGCTGCCAGTCGCCGCACCCAAACCCGTCGCTCCGGCGTCCATGGCAAGGGCGTGTTTGCCGTGCAGGACATCGCCGAGGGCGAAACCCTCATCGAATATGTGGGCGAAATCATCAGTTGGCAGGAGGCGCAGGCGCGCCATCCGCACGACCCCGCCCAGCCCAACCACACCTTCTACTTCTCGCTGGAAGACGGCAACGTGATCGACGCCTTGCATGGCGGGAACTCGTCGCGCTGGATCAACCACTCATGCGCTGGCAATTGCGAGGCCGATGAGGTCAACGGCCGCGTGTTCATCAAGGCCCTGCGCAATATCCCGGCTGGTGAAGAACTCAATTACGACTACGGCCTGATCATCGACGAGCGCTACACGTCCAAGCTCAAGGCCGAGTACCCCTGCTGGTGCGGTGCCAGTACCTGCCGTGGCACGCTGCTGGCGCCCAAACGTGCCAGCCGTCGCACCAAGTCATGATAGCGCCCATTCAATGGCCCCTGGAGGCCATCTGGGAGGCGGTAGCGCCGGGTTTGCCGGGATTTTGTCTGGAGGTAGTGCCCCGGATTGATTCAACCAACACCGAGCTGATGCGCCGCGCTCGCGCCGGGCGGCTGGAGCCGGTGCTGCTGGTGGCCGAGTACCAAAGCGCCGGGCGGGGCCGTCTGGGGCGCGAGTGGCTGAGCGGGCAGGATGACGCCGGGGTCGCAGGCGGCGCGCAGGCCCCATTGGCCTCCCTGACATTTTCGATTGGCTTGCCCCTGGCCCCCAACGATTGGTCGGGCTTGTCGCTGGCCGTGGGGGTGAGTGTGGCCCAGAGCCTGCACCCCGAATTGCGCCTGAAATGGCCCAACGACCTGTGGTGGCGTGACCGCAAGTTGGCCGGCATCCTGATCGAAACCGTGAGCCTGGGCGACTCGGGTGCCGCGCGTTATGCCGTGGTGGGCGTCGGTATCAACATCCAGCCGCGCGATGCCGCCGGCTTGGCCACGCCTCCGGCCTGGCTCACCGAGGTATTGCCGGGTACAACGGCGCCCCACACCCTGCTGCAAGTGGCCGTGCCCCTGATACACACGCTCAAGGCCTTTGAGGCGGTCGGATTCGCCCCGTATCAAGCCCGTTTCAATGCCCTGGATGCGCTGGATGGGGTGCCGGTGAGTTTAAGCAACGGCACGCTGGGCGTGGCGCGCGGGGTTGACGCCGGGGGTGCCCTGCGGGTGCACACGGCACAGGGCCTCGAAAACATCACCAGTTCCGAGGTCAGCGTGCGCCCTCAGCGCCCGCCGTCATACGACACTCTGTAATTACCAGCCATTTCCAGGCCCTCACCTCCCATGTTGCGTTTGCTTGCCCTGACCTTGTTGCTACTCAACGGCGTTTATTTCGCCTGGTCGCAAGGACTGTTGCTGGTCTACGGTTTCGGGCCTGCAGCGCAGTCAGAGCCGCAGAGGCTGGCGCGGCAAATCCAGCCAGAGGCCCTGACGGTGCTCACGGCCAAAGAGCAGTTGGCCTTGGCCGACGCGGCGAAACAACCCGCTCCCAAGCCCGCGGTCTGTCTGCAGGTGGGGGTGTTCGATGAAGCGCAAGGCGCGCGTCTGCGGTCCGCCCTGGCTGCGGCACAGCTGATTGAGGGGTCCTGGCTGCTGGAAGACGCTGTGGCACCCGGGCGCTGGATCGTGTACATGGGTAAATTCGCCAGCCCCGAAGCGCTGGCTAAAAAGCGGGGTGAACTGGCTGCGCTGAAGCTGCAACTGCAGCCACTGAACAACCCGGCGCTTCAGCCCGGCTTGTCCCTGGGGGGCTTTGACAACCAGGCGGCTGCCAATACGCTGCTGGAAGCCTTGAGGCTGCGTGGCGTGCGTACCGCACAAGTTGTGCAGGAGTACCCGCCGGTGAACGGAATCCTGTTGCGCGTGCCTGCCGCCGATGAGGCCTTGCGCGCCAGGCTGGACGCCTTGGAGCCAGTGCTGGCCGGTAAATCCTGGGTCACTTGCCCGTAATGTGACGCTTCAGGGTCTTATCCAGCCCCGCCTGGCGAGTCGTTGGCCTCCCCTGTGAAACGCACGCTGAACAGGGCACCGGCCGCTGCCTGGCCCGGGTGAGCGTCTTGCAAGGTCACGGTGGCGTGGTGCTGGTGCGCAATTTCCATCACGATAGGCAGACCCAATCCGGTGCCATCCGCTTCCGTGCCCAGCGCCCGATAAAAGGGTTGAAAGATCAGTTCGCGCTCCGCCTCGGGCACGCCCGGCCCGGAGTCTTCCACCTGCAACACCAGGATCTGGCCAAAGGGGTCAATCAGTACGCGCACCGTGATCACCCCTGGCGCTTCCAGGCTGGAGGGCGTGTAGTTGATGGCGTTGTCCACCAGGTTGCGAATCAGCTCCTTGAGCAAGGTGGCGTTGCCATCCAGTTGTCCTCCCCGGGTGCCGGGTTGCGTGCCTTCATAGCCCAGGTCAATGTACTTTTCGATCGCCCGTGGCACGCAGTCCCGCACCACAGCCATGGTCAGTTCGGCCAAATCGCAAGGAATGCGGGGCATGGCAACGCCGCTGCTCTCGGCCCGGGCCAGCGCCAGCAGCTGGTTGACGGTGTGGGTGGCCCGAATACTGGCCCGTCCAATCTGGCGCAGCGACTGCTTGAGTTCCTCGGCGTGGGCACCTTCGCGCTGCGCCAGGTCGGCCTGCATGCGCAGGCCCGCCAGGGGTGTCTTGAGCTGGTGGGCGGCATCCGCCAAAAACCGCTTTTGGGTGGCAATGGAGTCCTTGAGGCGCAGCAGCAGGTCGTTGACCGAAGACACCAGTGGCGCCACCTCCAGCGGCACCGATTGGGCATCAATCGGGCTCAGATCATCGGGTTTTCGGGCACGAATTCTCTCTTCAAGCTGGTGCAGCGGCTTGATCGCCTGTACCAGCGCCAACCACACCAGCAACACGGACAGCGGCAAAATCACAAATTGCGGGAGCATCACGCCCTTGACGATTTCGGTGGCCAGAACCGAGCGCTTTTCCAGCGTCTCGGCCACCTGCACCAAGGCTGGACGGCTCTGCGGCAAAGGAAGCTGAACCCAGGTGTAGGCAATCCGCACGTCTTCGCCCCGCATTTCGCCATCGCGAATGAGAACCTGGTTAAGCACCACCTTCTCGTTAGCAGGCGGCAGGGGCAAAGTGCTCTCCCCGCTCAAGTATTCACCCCGTGCACCCAACACCTGGTAGTACACCGTGTCGGCATCGTCAGCGCGCAACAATTCGCGCGCGGGCAGAGGCAAGTTGAACTGCGCCTTGTTGTGTTTGACCGTGATCAACTGCGCCAGGGCAGTCACGTTGTACTCGAGTGCGCGGTCAAAGGGCTTGGCGGCAATCCCTTGGGCTACCAGCCAGGTCAGTACCAGGCTGACCGGCCACAGCAGCAGCAGCGGGGTGAGCATCCAGTCCAGGATTTCCCCAAACAGCGAACGTTGCTCGCGGTGAAAGATGTTCATGGCCTTAGCCCGGAATCTTCTCCAGGCAATAGCCCAGCCCGCGCACGGTGGCAATGCGGATCGGTCCTTTTTCGATCTTCTTGCGCAGGCGGTGGATGTAGACCTCAATGGCGTTGTTGCTCACCTCCTCGCCCCACTCGCACAGCCGCTCCACCAGCTGGTCTTTGCTGACCAGGCGCCCGGCGCGTTGCAGCAGCACCTCCAAGAGGCCGAGTTCCCGGGCCGAAAGCTCCACCATCACCCCATCAATGGTGGCCACGCGTCCGCCCTGGTCATAAATCAGGGGCCCGTGTTTGATGGTGCTGCTGGCGGTGCCCATGCCCCGGCGGCTCAGGGCGCGCACGCGAGCTTCCAGCTCTTGCAGGCTGAAGGGCTTGGCCATGTAGTCGTCGGCACCAAAATCCAGGCCTTTGACTCGTTCCTCGACGCTGTCGGCGGCGGTCAAAATCAGTACTGGCAGGGAGGAGCCCCGGGCCCGAAGCTTCTTCAAGACCTCCAGTCCGTGCATCTTGGGCAGGCCCAGGTCCAGAATCAGCAGGTCAAACTCGGTGTTGGTCATCAGCGCCGCGTCGGCCTCCGTCCCGCTGGCCACGTGGTCTACCGCTGCACCCGAGCTGCGCAAAGTGCGCAGCAAGCCGTCCGCCAAAACCTGGTCATCTTCGGCAATCAAGATCCGCATGTGTGTCTCCTGGTGAGGTGGGCGCTGACATTGGGCGCACACGTTGTCAGGTGATTCTAGGCGGGCAGGTGACCTGCCTTGGTTTTGGATTATGCAGAGGCAGCGTCAGGCCGCATAAGCCTCCAGACCCAAGGTCATGACCGTGGCCACGTCCATTCCGACGGCGGCGCGCAACTCGTCCTCGGCTTGCGCCACCGCCTCCCGAAAAGCCCGCAGCCAGATCAGCCCTGCGGGCGTGAACACAATGCGCCTCGCCCGGGCGTCGCGCGCGTCTTCCAGGCGCTCTACCAGGCCCCAGGCTTCACACTGCTCCACCAGTTTGCCCATCGCCTGCTTGGTCATACCCGCACGCCGGGCCAAGTCGGTCAGGCGCGAGCCGTCAAGCGCCAGATGCCGCGTGATGTGGACATGCGATGCGCTCAGACTGCCTCGCGCCGCCAGATTGGACAGCGCCAGCGGCAGATCGACATGGCTGGCCATCAGGGACAAGACCCGGGTGTCAAAACGCTGCAGCGCCTGGTGCAGCCAGTGCCCCAGATGGGCCTGGCGCCAACCTTCATCCAAGTTTATGTCGGGCATGGTGAAATAGTAAGCTAAATTGACTAATAAAACAGTTTACAGATTTAAACGACACCCATAAACTACTGTTCAAGCATCCAGCCTGTCATTAAAGCCAGACGATGCGGCCCAATTTAAACCCAAGGAAATCTTCATGGACGCACCTGTCAAAGCCCCTATGCCTGCCGCCCCTTCCACCCCCGTCAATGCCGAGAAAGCCAAAGCCCTGCAAGTGGCCCTGGCCCAGATTGAAAAGCAATTTGGCAAAGGCACCATCATGCGTCTGGGCGAGGGCGAGGTGATTGAGGACATCCAGGTGGTCTCCACCGGGTCCTTGGGGTTGGACATCGCGCTGGGTGTGGGTGGCCTGCCACGCGGCCGGGTGATCGAGATTTATGGCCCCGAGTCAAGCGGCAAAACCACGCTCACGCTGCAGGTGATTGCCGAGATGCAAAAAATCGGTGGTCAATGCGCGTTTGTCGATGCCGAACACGCGCTGGACATCCAGTACGCCCAAAAGCTCGGCGTGAACCTGCAAGACCTGCTGATCTCCCAGCCCGACACCGGCGAGCAGGCTCTGGAGATTGTGGACAGCCTGGTGCGCTCCGGCGCGGTCGATTTGATCGTGGTCGACTCCGTGG
>CAZBKX010000539.1:0-2144 GCA_964492535.1 uncultured Rhodoferax sp.
TTAATTTGAAGTAGCGGGTAAAAGCCAGCCTTATCAAGCTAATGTTTTCCGGGTGGGGTCGAATAATCGTTTGCATCGGTGGTGCACAACGGCACCACGGCCCAACCGGAACCCATGATGCAAGCCGCACCCGCTATTCAATTGAATCCGACGCTGTCCCAGCGCTTGGCCGGCCTGGACCAGGGGCAACGCATGCGCATGGGCCTGGGCATCGTCTTGCTGGTGGCTATTGGCATCATTGGCGTGATTATGTGGCGCCAAGCCGAGTTGCGTGTGCTGTACTCCAATTTGTCTGACAAAGACGGTGGCGCCATCGTTGCCCAGTTGACGACGATGAATGTGCCCTATAAGCATGCTGATGGCGGCGGCGCTATCTTGGTACCGGCCGACAAGGTCTACGACGCCCGGCTCAAGTTGGCGTCACAAGGCTTGCCCAAGGGGTCGGTCGCTGGCTTCGAGATGATGGATACCAACCGCTTTGGCATGACCCAGTTTCAGGAGCGGTTGACGTTTCAACGGGGTTTGGAGGGGGAGTTGACCCGCTCCATACAGGCGTTGTCTTCTGTCCAGAGTGCCCGGGTGCATTTGGCTTTGCCCAACCAAAACGGTTTCTTTCGCGAGCAACAAAAGCCGACTGCCTCAGTGGTGGTGGGCATGAATGTGGGGCGCACGTTGGATCGGGCCCAGTTGGCGGGCATCATCCACTTGGTGTCGTCCAGTGTTCCCGAGATGAATGCCAACGCGGTGAGTGTGCTGGATGACACCGGCAAGCTGCTGTCTGCCCTGCCAGAAGGCGCCAGTGGTGTGGGTGGCAATGGCGATGCGCAGCAAATGCAGCATGTGCAGCAGCTGGAGCAGCTTTACAGCCGCCGGATTCTGGATATTCTGGAGCCGGTGGTGGGGCGTGACAACGTCAAGGCCCAAGTGACGGCCGAGCTGGATTTTTCGCAGACCGAATCCACCTCCGAAACCCACAAGCCCAACGCGGCGGCTGATTCGTCAGTCATTCGCAGCCAACAGACGGTAGAGAACACAACCGGGGGTGCCAATGCACCGCCCGCCGGCGTGCCTGGGGCTGTCACCAATCAGCCGCCAGTGCCGGGCTCCGCGCCCATCAATGGCGCAGCGCCTGCCCTGGCCGCAGGCGGTGCAGCGACGGCTGGTGGCTCCAAGCGGGAGTCCATCACCAACTACGAGGTCGACAAGACGGTGCGCGTGGTGCGGGGCAGCACCGGTATGGTGAAGCGAATCAGCGCGGCGGTGGTCATTAACCACAAGTCGGTCACCGATGCCAAAGGCAAAACCACCACAGTGGCGCTGACGGAGCAGCAAATTGAGCAAATGACGGCGCTGGTGCGGGAGACCATTGGTTTCAACAAGGATCGGGGTGACTCGGTGAACCTCATGAATGCTCCTTTTACGCTGGAGAAAACCGTTGTGACCGAGTTACCTCTGTGGAAGCAGCCTGAGATTCAGGACTTGGCGCGCAGCTTTGCCTGGCCTCTGGGTACCTTGCTGTTTGGTGCTTTGGTTCTGCTGGGTGTGATCCGTCCGGCCATGAAAGCCTTGGCGCAATCCAAACCTCACACTGAGCTGATAGCGCATCAGCTGGATGCCATCGAGTCAGACGAGCCCGCTCGTCCGCAGTTGGCTGCCCCGGATATGAATGCTGGACCTGCGGTGCCCACTGCGGGTGAGTTGGCGCTGGAAGATGCGCGTAAACTCACTCGCGATAACCCGGCCGCTGTGGCCAATATCGTGAAGTCCTGGATCAGCGGAGAGCCGGCCTGATTCCAGGCAGGTGGAGTTACAAAAAATGTCCCAAACTGACGGTCTGCAAGACGCTGCCATTCTGATGATGTCCCTCGGCGAGCATGAGGCATCCGAAGTATTCAAGCATTTGTCGCCCAAAGAGGTGCAAAAGCTGGGTGAGGCCATTGCCAAAACCAAGTCAATCACCCGTGAGCGAGTGGACGGCGTGATCGGCCGGTTTACTGGCGTGGCTGCGGCGCACAGTTTGCTGGTGTCGGACTCGGGCGACTATGTGCGCTCGGTTTTGAAACGCGCGCTGGGGGATGACAAGGCGGCGTTGCTGATTGACCGGATTTTGCAGGGTGGCGACGTTTCGGGCATCGAGAGCCTGA
>CAZBKX010000540.1:0-1711 GCA_964492535.1 uncultured Rhodoferax sp.
ATCGGATCATTATTAGGTTAACCCTTTAGCGTCTTGCATGGCTTTCATGTGGTCGCCCATGAGTGCTTTGCGTTCTTCAGGGGTTTTGGCTGCCATCATTTTTTCGTGCATCTCACGCATGGTTTTCATCTGGCTGTCCATGGCTGCCATTGACTCTGCAGCTTTAGCAGGCGCTTTGGGCGCAACTGCTTTGGTGGCCTTTTTCGCGGGCTCCGCGGGGTGATGCTGGGTGTGTTCTGCAGCGGTCTGGGCAAATGCTCCGAGGGAGGCGGTTGCAATGGCAACTGATAGAACGGTGTGGCGAAGATTAGTCATATGGAACTCCATTTAAAGAAACAAGGAACGAGAAACTGGCAAGAATTGGGTGGCATCCGGTCAACCCGTTGAAGGGACCAGAGGCATGGAAACAGACGGGCTTTCCAGCGTCTGTGCGCTGGGTAACAACCGCTGCAAAAAGAGATTTAAATTGTCAGCCGCAGAAAGCGGATCGACACAGGTGGCTCACGCCAGTCGGGGACTACTGACGGCTCAGAACGATCATTGAGATCGAGCACCGTAACAGTGAGAGCGGGAAAATGCACGACTGGAGCTGCTTGCAAATCCGAAGGAACGTTTGCTTGCTTGAACTTGACAACCGCAGTTTTTTCCACTTCACAAACCGTTAGACAAACTGCTTTCTCGGACTCAAGTGCCTGGCCATCAACATCTTCATGATGCGTTGCTTGAACTTGCGCTGTAGGCGCATGGTGTCCCAGAGCCTCGCCAAGTAGACATGCATTGGCAAAACCGATGCCCAATGTCATCAGCCAAACGAACGCCATCACCATTGCGGTGTATCGTGTGTTCCGACTGTTGAAGAAAGACTTCATGGAGTTTAAAGTTCAGCTGAATATTTACTATTGCGAGCGATTTAATGTAGCCACTGCAAGTGGGTCACATATTGATCTATATCAGCTGAGGCGTTTCCATGTTTGACCAATCACAGCTGCTCCACATTTCGCTGACGCGAAGCAAATTGATTCTTCAATTCTTCGCGCTTACTACAGCCCTGAACTTGGGTTGGGAAATACTGCAGTTGCCTCTGTATACCTTATGGGGCGAAAGCACGTTTTCGGCTATTGGATTTGCGGTGGTGCACTGCACGGTTGGTGACGTATTGATTGCTTCATTGAGTCTGACCGTCGCACTGATTTTGGTTGGGTCAAGAAACTGGCCCCGAGTGGGATACCTGACGGTGGCAATAGTTGCAGGCACCCTGGGAATTGCCTACACGGTGTTCAGTGAATGGAACAACACCGTTGTGACGCGCGCTTGGTCTTACTCAAGCCTGATGCCTACAGTGTGGGGCATCGGACTTTCACCACTCGCGCAATGGTTCATCGTTCCAGGCTTCGTCTTTTGGTGCTTTAAGCCAAATTCAACATGTACCCCAGTTCGGCCAGAGCGCAACGCTTAGATCAATGCCGAATCAAATGGTCAAACGCGCTCAGATCGAGCGTGCCCTTCCCCCTTGGCACTGGTTATTTCGGTAGTGACGGCATTGGTGTGGATGGTGACGTTGGGATCCGTAACGCTGCATGATGCAAGAAAAGCTCGTCCATGGAATGAATTCCATTTGCTGCGCAAATAAAGTCATGGCCTTTTGGGGAGCTGAGGGGTGTCTACCTCGTCTCGTCAACCATTTCGATGGTTTTTTCCTCAACCTCTTTGG
>CAZBKX010000541.1:0-5822 GCA_964492535.1 uncultured Rhodoferax sp.
AGAGGTCGTATTGAAGCTTCTCTGCCGCATCTTCGACAGACGCACCGTAGTGGTAGCGCACCTGCGCCCACCCGGTGACACCCGGCTTGACGCTCTGGCGTACTGCGTAATAGGGCAACTCACGCGTCAGCTGGTCCACAAAGAAAGGTCGCTCTGGACGAGGCCCGACAAGGCTCATGTCTCCGCCCAATACGCTGAACAATTGCGGCAGTTCGTCAATGCGCAGCTTGCGAATAAGCCGACCCACCCGGGTAACGCGGACATCGCCCGCTGCGGCCCAGCGGGGCTGTCCATCCATCTCTGCATTGGCACACATGCTGCGAAATTTAACCACCCTGAAGAGCCGGCCGTTCAATCCGACCCGCTCCTGAAAATACAGAACCGGCCCCATACTCTCCAACTTGATCAAGATCGCCGTAACCAGCATGATGGGCCAGGTGATCAAAATCAGGGCGCTTGCGCAGACCATGTCAAACAGGCGCTTCACCGCCGTGCGCATCACACCCTGCTCAAAACCATCGCCAAAAATAAGCCACCCGGCAGAGACCGAGTCGCGCCGAATCTGGCCCAGTGTTTTCTCAAAATGGGTAGCCATGTCAACCACACGCACTCCGTGCAGCTTGCAGTCCAGCAACTCGCGCAAGGGCATGCTGCCACCCCGGCGCTCACTGAGCGCCACAACAATCTCGTCAATTTGCTCTTGCTGAACAATATCGGTCAGCGACCTCCCTGATGACAGGAGTCCGATGGTTGAGGTTTCTTCAGACGACTCATTGGGACCGGCGTAATAGCCGATCAGATGCACGTTGGGGTCTGAGTGCTGCAGGGCCCGACCCACCAGCCTCGCCCGAGGCCCTGACCCATAAACCAACACACGCTGGCGCATCAGGGTCTGGGGCGTGGCATGAACGACATAGACCCGGTGCAGCAGCATGAACACCAGAGCCGCCAACAGCGCCAGCGCCAGAGCCGTTTCATCCACGAAGTGCAGTGGAGACCAGCTGAACACCACGTAGGCCAGGGGAAGCGAGAGGCACAAAGACAACAACGCTCTTGCCCGTGTTTGCCCCAGAGTACAGCTTTGCACGCGCTGATAAAACCCGAGAGCTGAATTGATGAACACGATACCCAGGGCCAGCACCAATGAGGTACTCACCACCCTGGGGGATGCAGAGGCGACGTCGGCCACCTGCGAGAAAATTGCGATCACTGTGGTGGCAAGCACCAGGCCCAAATCAAAACCAATTTTCAATAGCGTGCGCTTGTGAAAATAGTGATTGAATATTTTTATCACGTTCAGACTCCACATTCCCTAGTCAGAAATCGAGTCTGCCCGGATGCCTCCGGGTGCGCTTGAGTATTGTCAAGCAAGCGACGAAACCTGCCCTACACCAGAACCTCAACACAAGGCGGATGCCCAAGAAAATTTTGTGGACTGGCACTGGCCCCGTAGGCGCCCGATTGGAAGACAACCACCAGATCACCGACTTGAGCAATGGGCAGACTCATGCGGTCAGCCAACAGATCCAGTGGCGTGCACAGGGGGCCCACCACGGACGCAAGCTCCCTGTCGATCGCATCAGCCTTGTTGCCCACCGTGACAGGATAGTTCTTTCGGATCACCTGACCAAAATTTCCTGACGCCGACAAATGGTGATGCAAGCCACCGTCGGTGACGAGGTAGACCTGCCCGCGCGAGATCTTGCGGTCCAGCACGCGCGCAACATACACGCCAGCTTCACCGACCAGGTAGCGACCCAGTTCAATGACCAGTGAGGCCGATGGCAACTCGCTCCTTGCGCGCTCACTCAGTTGCGCCAGGTTGTTGGCTACGGGCGCGAGGTCAAGCCGCTGCTCACCCGGGAAGTACGGGATACCAAAGCCACCGCCCAAGTTCAAGAAACTAACAGGTCCGGGCGCATGCTGCGCCAGACGCAGCGCCAACTCAAACGACTTTTGCTGCGCCTCACAAATCGCCTCTGCACGCAGGTTCTGGGAGCCTGCAAACAGGTGAAATCCTTCGAACTCAAGTCCGGCCCGACCAATCTCTTGCAGCAACCGGGGCGTCTGCTCGGCATCCACACCAAACTGTTTTGGGCCACCGCCCATCTTCATGCCTGAGCCCTTGAGCTCAAAGTCCGGGTTGACCCGCACGGCCACCCGGGCAGCCAGACCGAGTTCAGCCGAAAGGGCCTGCAATACGCCCAACTCGCGAAACGACTCGACATTGACTAACACCCGCGATGCCACGGCCTGGCGCAACTCAGCATCGCGCTTGCCAGGCCCCGCAAAACTGATCTCCGCCGGGTTCGCGCCCGCATCCAATGCCACTTTCAATTCACCGGCCGAGGCCACGTCAATGCCGTCCACCAATGCAGCCATGACAGCCACGACAGCAGGCATGGGGTTGGCCTTCATGGCGTAGTGCAGTTTGATGTTTGGGGGCAGCAGGCTGCGCAATTCGCCCACCCGGCTGCGCAGCAGGGCCCGGTCATAGGCGTAAAAAGGTGTTTGCCCAACTCTGGCCGCCAGCCGTGACAGCACCTCGCCCCCGACACTCAACTGACCTGCGGTCACTGGAAACTGATCCATGGCGACATGGACCGGCATACTGCGCTCAGCGTTCTGCATTGCAGGGCTCCAACGCGGTGACAGGTACTGACTCTGCATGGGCAGCAGGGTCATTGCGCCACCCGCTGGACAACAGCTTGCGGTCAATCTTGCCATTGGGGTTGCGTGGCAATGGGCCGAGCACCATCTCAATGGTGGCGGGCACCATGTAGGCCGGCATTCGGCTTTTACACTCATTTATTAGGTCATTTAGCCCTCTGGCCGGCGTATCTATTGCCCAAGTAGCTACTACATATATAGCGTGGCCCAGGGTGGGGTGATCCACACCAAATGCCACGCACTCTCCCACGAGACCGGTGGCGTAGACAATTTCTTCGATCTCCGTCGGGCTGACCCGGTAGCCCGAGGTCTTCATCATCTCGTCGCGCCGACCAATGAAGTACAAAAATCCATCGCTATCCTGGCGCACCGTATCACCTGAAAACACAGCGTACTCGGGCAGTTGCAACCCGCTGTGGCGCCCTGGCGCGTCCGGCGCCAGCAGCTTGTAACGCTCGGCAGTTTTCTCAGCATCGTTCCAATAGCCCATACCGACCAAGGCGCCCCGGTGCACCAACTCGCCGGGCTCATCTACCGCGCAAGGCGATCCGTCATCACGCAGCACAAGTATTTCGGCATTAGGGATCGCCTTGCCAATGGAGTCGGGACGTCGGTCCACTTCATCCGGTGGCAGATAGGTGGAGCGAAAGGCCTCGGTCAAACCGTACATCAAAAAAGGCCGGGCTTGGGGCACACGCTGACGCAATGCCGTCAAAGTCTCGCGCGGCATCCGACCACCCGTGTTGGCAAAGTACCGCAAGCGCTCACCGATGGCCGTGGGCCAGGTCAGCTGAGACAGTTGAATATAGAGCGGTGGCACAGCGGTGATGCCGGTCACACCCTCTTGGACCATCGCTTTGAGCACATCACGCGGCATCAAATGATTCAACAAAACCACCCGGGCGCCTGCCTGAAAAGCGGTGGTCAGCTGACTAAAACCAGCGTCAAACGACAAGGGCAGCGCAGCCAATATCACATCGCTCTCATTGTTCTCCAGATACGAGGCCACACTCTTGGCCCCCGCCACCATATTGCGATGCGACAGCACCACGCCCTTTGGTTTGCCAGTGCTGCCCGAGGTGTACAAAATAGCGGCCATGTCCACGTCAATCACCCGATGACCAGAGCGCAGTTCAAACTGGGGAAGATCATCCCACCCTGTCAGCAGCAAAGAGTCAGCCATCTTGACAAGTGGCCGATGGCCCAACTCAACAGATCCGGTCACCACCACGTGACGCAGATCGTAGCAAGCTGGCAAGGACGCCTGCAGCAGCATGAGCCGCTCCGGCGAAGTGACCAACACGCGCACATTACAGTCCTGCAAAATGAAGGCGACCTGGTCTGGCTTGAGCAGCGGGTTCACCGGAACAAACACAACGCCCGCAGCGGCAGCACCGAAACAGGCGATCACTGCTTCAAAGCGCTTTTCAAGGTAAATTGCCACCCGTTCCCCGCGCGCCAGCCCCAAACCCATCAGGCCCGAGGCCCATCGATTCACAGCCGCATGTAGCTCACCATAGTTCAAGTGTTTGTCACCGTAGGTGAGCGCTATCGCGTGTGGAGTACGTGCGGCGGCAAGTGAAATCAATTCCTGCAAAAGAGTGCTCTCTGTCATAAAAATTCCTGCACAGGCTGTCGTGATTGAGAAAAAGCAAGTGAACAAATGATGTCTGCGCTAACCATGACACTTCAGTCCCCCGAGCCATTGGGGTTAGCAAATTTCCTCTTGGGAAACTCAAATTGAACATAGCACAAGAAGTTCTGCGCGTTATTGACGAAGTCTTGAGTCTGAATGGACGCAGCGCCGCTTTCAACCGCAACACCCCACTTCTCGGCGCGGTGCCTGAACTGGACTCGATGGCCGTCATCACACTCATCACCACACTGGAAGACCAGTTTGGCCTGGTCGTGGATGACGACGATATTGATGGCGCAACCTTCGCCACAGTCGGTTCGCTTACCGACTTTGTCAGTGGCAAGCTGGTTGCCTGACGGGCCATGTCGATCCAAGCGGAGGCGTTTTTCATAGCATCTGGCCAAGGTCAAAGATTCTGCCTCTTTCATCCTGCAGAGGGCGGAGTGGTTCATGGGCAAGTGCTCTACATTCATCCGTTCGCCGAGGAGATGAACAAGGCTCGCCGCATGGTCGCATTACAGGCACGATCCTTCGCCCAAGCCGGATTCAACGTCTTGCAAATGGACCTGCTGGGCTGCGGCGACAGCGCTGGCGATTTCGGCGATGCCAGTTGGCAAAGCTGGGTGGACGATGTGCTGCTGGCCTGTCGCTACCTGCAAGGCATGCCCCCCGGGCGAAGCATGCACACGTCACCACTTCCGCTTTGGCTGTGGGGTCTGCGTGCTGGGTGCCTTTTGGCGACACAAGCCGCAGCCCAATCGGGTGTCAGTTGCAACTTTTTGTTCTGGCAGCCACCGCCTTCGGGTCAGCCGGCGCTGAATCAGTTCATGCGCCTCAAGTTGGCCGCGGGCCTGCAAGGTGCACAGACGAAAGGTCTCATGGAAGACATGCGCCAGCAACTGAGCCAGGAGGAGTCCATTGAGATTGCCGGCTATCGATTGTCACCGGGCCTTGCACGGGGTCTGATGCAAGCCAGGCTGGATCCCCCTGTGGTGCGGACGACTGGGCAACGGCTGGAATGGTTCGAGCTGTCTACGCTGGAGAACGCTTTACCGAGTGTTGCTGCCAGTGAACGCTTCGCAGAATGGCAGCAAGCGGGGTTTGATGCCCGCCTGCACATGGCACGCGGGCCGGCTTTTTGGCAAAGCACCGAGATCGAAGAGGCACCCGCATTGATTTCAGCCACGACTGCCAGCCTGCGAGCCTGTGCCCCACCCACCGTTTTCAAGTCTGCCTGCCCATGAATTACACCGAAGAAGCCCTTCGCTTCACCTGCTCGGGAGACACCTTGCTGGGCATCATGACCCGACCTGACGTACCCGCGACCAGCGGGTTCATCGTGGTGGTGGGCGGGCCGCAGTACCGTGTGGGTAGCCACCGGCAATTTGTGCTGTTGTCGCGCCGGCTGGCTGCAGCAGGTTACGCCGTGCTGCGCTTTGACTACCGGGGCATGGGCGACAGCTCGGGCCAGCGACGACCGTTTGACAGCGTCAGCGATGATATTGCCGCTGCCATC
>CAZBKX010000542.1:0-2320 GCA_964492535.1 uncultured Rhodoferax sp.
CTGATTCAGGTGGTCGTGCATCCGCAGAGCGTGGTTCACTCGCTGGTGGAATACGTCGATGGCTCGGTACTTGCCCAGTTGGGGAATCCCGACATGCGGACGCCGATTGCCTACGCGCTGGCCTATCCCGAGCGCATCGACGCCGGCGTGCCGTCGCTCGACCTGCTAACGGTGGCAAGGCTGGACTTCGAAGCCCCCGACCTCGACCGCTTCCCCTGCCTGCCGCTGGCCTATGCCGCGTTGCGCGCGGGTGGAACGGCTCCGGCCATCCTCAATGCCGCGAACGAGGTGGCGGTTGAATCCTTTCTCGACCGGCGCCTGCCGTTTCTCGGCATTCCACGTCTCATCGAGGCGACGCTGGCGGCCTTGCCGGCGGGTCCCGAGGGTAGCCTGGACGACGTGCTGGCGGCGGATGCCGAAGCGCGCCGGATTGCGGCAAGCCTGGTCGTTGAAGCTGGCGCCACATGAGCGAAATCCCTTTCTATCTGCTGGCTTTCATTGTCGTTCTCGGCGTGCTGATCGTGGTGCACGAGTTCGGCCACTATGTCGCGGCCCGCTGGTGCGGCGTCCGGGTCCTGCGCTTCTCCGTCGGCTTCGGCCATGCGCTGTGGCAGCGCCGTTTCGGCAAGGACGGCACCGAGTGGGCAATCGGGATCTTTCCCCTGGGTGGCTATGTCAAGATGCTTGACGAGCGTGAGGCGCCGGTTGAGCAGAGCGAGCGGCATCGGGCTTTCAACACGCAGCCTTTGCGCTCCAGGGTTGCGATAGTTTTGGCCGGTCCGGTCGCCAATTTGTTACTGGCCGTTTTGCTTTACTCCGTCGTCAATTGGAGCGGTGTCCAGCACGCTTCTGCAATTTTGGCAAGCCCGGATATCGGATCGGTTGCAGCCAGAGCCGGTCTGGTGGGCGCAGAGCGAGTTGAGCGCGCTGCATTGGAGGGGGAGGAGCTGCAAGTTATTGAATCATTTGATGACCTGCGCTGGTTTTTGACCCGAGGCGCGCTGAAAGGAAAAGACGTTCAGCTTGAGATCAGCCGTCCGCCAAACAACAATAGTGCTTTGATTTCCTTAAAGCTGAGTGACCTGGATGCAAGGGATGCAGACGCTCAGCTATTCAAGAGAATTGGTATCGTCGGCCCTTTCACCCGCCCCGTCATAGGCGGAGTGAGCGCGGGCGACGCTGCAGATAGAGCCGGTTTGAAAGAAGGCGATTTGGTGCTGCAGATCGGCTCTGTTCCTGTGGTGGATGGGCAGCAATTGCGCCAGATGATCAGGGTGTCCGGTTCGAATGGAGAGGCCTCTTTGACCACCTGGAAGATCGAGCGCGCTGGTGCGACTCAATTCGTGGCGGTGAAGCCAGACATCCGCCAGGAAGGCGAGTCAACAATCGGGAAAATTGGCGCCTTTGTGGGTGCCATACCGGAGTCAGTTCTGGTGAGCTACGGCTTCACAGAGGGTTTGTGGCTGGGTGCGACCCGGACCTGGGAGGTATCGGTATTGACCCTCAGGATGATGGGCAAGATGATCGTCGGCGAAGCCTCTTTGAAAAACCTCAGCGGGCCGTTGACGATTGCAGACTACGCGGGTAAGTCAGCCGGCCTCGGTGTGACCCAATATTTGCTGTTCCTCGCCTTGATCAGTGTCAGTTTGGGTGTCTTGAACCTGCTTCCCCTGCCCGTTTTGGATGGCGGGCACCTGATGTATTATCTTTGGGAGGGAATTGTTGGCAAACCTGTCCCCGAGATATGGATGGAGCGTCTGCAAAGAGGCGGAATTGGCATTCTGTTTCTGATGATGTCTATTGCCCTGTTTAACGACATCACACGCCTGCTTGGTTAACTAGTCAGCGCTTTAAACAGCACTGATTTGACTTCTTCAATTTTAAAAATGCAATTCAATCAAACTCAATGGCGCGCAAGTGCCGCCATGGCCTCTTTGGTCTTCATGGCCAGTTCGGCTTGGGCGGTCACTCCCTTTACCGTGCGAGATATCCGCATTGAAGGTCTGCAGCGCGTGGAGCCTGGAACTGTCTTCGTGTCGATGCCAGTTCGCGTGGGTGATGTTTACGATGACGAAAAAGGTTCTGCTGCCATTCGAGCCCTCTTTGGGCTGGGCCTGTTCAAAGACGTGAGAATTGAAGTCAACGGCGACGTGGTGGTGATCGTGGTTGAAGAGCGTCCCAACATCGCGGACATCGATTTCGTGGGCACCAAGGAATTTGACAAGGATATTTTGAAAAAGGCTCTGCGTGACGTGGGCTTGGCTGACGGTCGGCCGTTTGACAAGGCCCAACTTGACCGAGCTGAGCAGGAGCTCAAGCG
>CAZBKX010000543.1:0-1744 GCA_964492535.1 uncultured Rhodoferax sp.
CGCTGAGCGCGCTGCTTGCCGGCGCGCTGCGCCGTGGCCGGCCGCAGCCAGCCGGCAGCGATGGGCTGATCTTCAACAACCGCAACCACGGCCCGCCGGACCTCGATGAGTTGTGGCGCGACTTCAACCGCAAGCTGAGCGGCCTGTTCGGCGGCAAGGGCGGCGGCCCCGGCCGGCCCGGGGGCGACGAGCGCGGCCCCTCTTTCCAGCCCGACATGAAGAGCGCCGGCATAGGGGTCGGCCTCATCGGTGTCGTGGCGCTGCTGATCTGGCTCGGCAGCGGCTTCTTCATCGTCCAGGAAGGCTACCAGGCGGTGGTCACCACCTTCGGCAAGTACAGCCACACCAAGGACGCCGGTTTCCAGTGGCGCATCCCCTATCCGGTGCAGGCACACGAGGTGGTGGCGGTGACGCAACTGCAGTCGGTCGAGGTGGGTCGCAATGCGGTCGTGCCGGCCACGGGCCTGCGCGATTCGTCGATGCTGACGCAGGACGAGAACATCGTCGACATCCGTTTCGTCGTGCAGTACCGCCGTGCCGACGCCCGTGCCTATCTGTTCGAGAACTTCCGCCCCGACGAGGCCGTGGTCATGGCCGCCGAATCGGCCGTGCGCGAGATCGTCGGCCGCAGCAAGGTCGACCAGGTGCTGTACGAACAACGTGACGCGATCGCGGCGGATCTCGTCAAGTCGATCCAGGCCCAGCTCGACCGGCTGAAGGCGGGCATCGTGATCTCCAACGTCAACGTGCAGAACGTCTTCGTTCCCGACCAGGTGCAGGCGGCCTTCAACGATGCGCTGAAGGCAGGCGCGGACCGCGACCGCTTCAAGAACGAGGGTCAGGCCTACGCCAGCGACGTCATCCCCAAGGCACGCGGCACGGCGGCGCGGCTGATGGAAGAGTCCGAGGGCTATCGTTCGCGCGTGGTGGCGCAGGCCGAAGGTGATGCGCAACGTTTTCGGTCGGTGCTCACCGAGTACCAGCGCGCGCCGGCGGTAACGCGTGACCGCCTTTACATCGAGACCATGCAGCAGGTGTACTCCAACGTCTCCAAGATCATGGTCGAAAGCAAGGCCGGGTCGAACCTGCTGTACCTGCCGCTGGATCGGCTGCTGCAGCAGAGTGCCGCGCCGGTCGCGCCGGCCGTGCCGGCCACGGCCGTGCCGACGCCGGCCGCCGTCGATCCCACTGGCACGCAGAGCGTGGACATCCGCTCCCGTGACGGCGCGCGCACGCGTGACCGCGAGGGGCGCTGAATGGCAGGACCCACCAACATGAATCGCATCGGACTCATCGTCGCCGGCGCACTGGCCGTGCTGATGCTGGCCGCCAGCACCTTGTTCGTCGTCGACCAGCGCCAGGTCGGCGTCGTCTACGCCCTCGGCGAGATCAAGGAAGTCATCACCGAGCCGGGGCTGAAATTCAAGCTGCCGCCGCCGTTCCAGAACGTCGTCTTCCTGGACAGGCGCGTGCAGACGCTGGACAGCCCCGAGACGCGCCCCATTTTCACGGCCGAAAAGAAGAGCCTGGTCATCGACTGGCTGGTGAAGTGGCGCCTGTCGGAACCGCGCCAGTTCATTCGCAACAACGGTGCCGACTTCCGAACCTGGAAAACCGCCTGGCTCCGGTGGTGCAGGCGGCGTTCAACGAGGAGATCACCAAGCGCAACGTGACCAGCGTGCTGGCCACCGAACGCGAAAAGGTCATGAACGACGTGAAGACCCGGCTGATCGAGGAGGCGAAA
>CAZBKX010000544.1:0-1632 GCA_964492535.1 uncultured Rhodoferax sp.
CCATCAAGGCCAACCCGGACTACTTTTTGTTCGAGGAGCTGCGCAGCATCGCCATAAAGACTTTTGCGCTCAAGGAGCCACTGCTGGCCGCACTACAGCCTTTTCAGGCTCAAATTCAGGAGGCGTTCGTTTTCGGCTCGATCGCCAAACGCATTGACACCTCACGCAGCGACATCGATCTGATTGTGGTTGGCGAAGCGCCTTTGCTGGAACTCACTCAAGCCCTCAGCGCCACAGAAAAAACGCTCAAGCGCACCATCAGCATGAGCCTCTACGCCCCCGATGAATGGGCCGAGCTCAAAGAAAACGACCCCATCCTGGCGCAAATCGCCAAGGGTCAACAGATAAGGATCTTGCCCAATGACCTTGCCGGTTGAATACCAAAACACCTGAGGAACTTGCCTGGTCAAGATACAGCAACATGGCAGGGTGGCGGACTGCGGCCAGCAAGAGGTCTTCAAAGCGGCGCAGAACATGGGGGCGTAAGGCATCGGCTTCAAAACCACCGGTCACACCCACGGTCAGCAGTTTGTCGACAGAAACGGCGAAATGGTTTGACCAGAAATGCACCAGCCTTTCCACAAATGGGGTGGTACTGCGCAAAGCGCTACGGGCCCAGGCGCCCACGGCGGCAATATCTTGCCCCCGGCCTTGCCGCAAATAGGCTTCCCGAATGCCGCTTCTGTCTCCTTGCGGCGCCTGCTGCACCGCGCGCTGCTGCCTGGCCCATGCCTGAAACCAGCTCTGGGCTGCGAGGCACCTCACGCCAGCTCGCAGGCGGCACCTCGAACCGGTCAAGTTGTGCCAACAACCAAGTAGTAGGATCGGTTGCGGCGGACTCGTCGGGCCGAGCACCGAGCCCGAAGCGATTCAGGGCAATGTGCAAAGTGTTCATGGCGCACAGTTTCGGCTTTCCAGCAAAGTTTGACTATGTAGGAAATGTATCTGGCGGGTAAAGGGTTTGCCAGCCTGCATGTCGATCCGCCATTGTGCGAAGAATTTGACCCGGATGGTGCCTATTTTCAAGGGTTTTAAGGCTCCAGCCGACGGTTTTATTTGGCAGGGTGCTACTAAATTGCGGGGTGCTTGCGCACCCACTCTCGCATGGCCTCATTCACCCGTGTTTGCCAACCTTTGCCACCGGCCTTCAGGGCTGCGAGCACATCAGCGTCAAAACGGATCGTGGTGGGCACCTTGAGCGGTTTGTCTTTGGGGCCACGTTGGCGCAGGGCGCAGAGTTGCGCGTACACCTCGGGCGAAAAGAACTCGCGGGCGGGGAGGGCGCGGGCAAACCACTCGTCGTCGAGTTCAAAGGTATCCGGGTCGGCTGCGATACCGGCGTTGATCTGGGCTTCTTCCTCTGCTGTGGGCATGATGATGACCCGGCCAGAGCGGGTTTTAATGGTTTCTTGCATAGCGTTTTACCTCTCGTGGGTTGGCTTTTCTCAGGCTGATCAGGCGGATTTTTGTTTCGCGAAAACAAAAAATAAGCACATGCACGCGCTGCGCAATCAGTCCCGTTGCAACAAAGCGCGTCTCCTTGTAGTTCAAGCGGGAATCCACCTCTATTTGGGCATCCCCCCACTCAAAACCCTGCGCCAACTCAAACCACACTTGGTGTTTGTTGACGTT